>NZ_BCSL01000042.1:0-27899 GCF_001570845.1 Dietzia papillomatosis NBRC 105045
AGCGTCTAACAGCGACTCATCGCCGCCTACGAAGCCGCAGGCAAGCGGGAGGGCAAGATCGCGATGTACAAGCTCCTCAAGTCGATCCGGGCCGGGGTGCCCACCGAACTGCCCGAGCTCGCCCAGCTGGGCCGGTCGCTATGGAAGCGCCGCCGGGAGATCCTCGCCTACTTCGACGTGGGCGCCTCCAACGGCCCCGTCGAGGCCATCAACGGCAGGCTCGAACACCTCCGCGGAATCGCCCTAGGTTTCCGCAACCTCAAGCACTACATCTTGCGGTCGCTCATTCACTCCGGACAGCTCCAGAACCGGATCAACGCACTCTAAATCCGGAAGGGCCCGATAACCCCCTAGGTGGGGCCGGTACAGCTGCACCACTGCGAGACTCTCACTGCGGCGCCGGCGGTTCCTCCACGTCCCAGATCTGGGCGTAATAGCCGGACACGAGTGGCCACACCGCATTTCGTGCCTCAGCCACACCCGAAGCGATCGACGAGTCCAGCACGAACTCGTGCGGAATAACCCGTCCCGCCCGATCGGTCCTGTCGAGCGGGTCAGGAAAACGCAATGCCGCCCGGTCCCCGATGCGGACGAAGACCTCGTCATCGGGTCCGACATTGCCGAAGATTTGGTCATATTCCACGAGCGGATCATCGAACCCACCACCGTATACGAAGCGGAAGCCCCAGTGCCGGCCGCGCGTAGCCCAGATCAGACTCATGCCTTACTCCGGATCAGGACGTGGTCATTCTCGGCTGCGTCGAGGTCCAGCTTGAATTGGCTGAGCGTCACACCCACGGCATCGCCTTTGGTTCGCGAGTTCTCGTTAAATTCCTTCACTTTGTCCGCCGCCAGACTCGCGATCTCGAGGATCACTTCGGTGCCCACGAACTTCGCCATGATCTTCGCTGGCTTGAACTTGCCGTCTTGCTTCAGCAGTAGGCCCGTGAGCAGAGGTCCGGCCCCCCGCAGCATCACCTCAAGCACTTTCCCGGGAGCCTTGAAGTTGCCCGCCCACCGAGCGTACCTCTCCAATGGCATAACCGAGGCGATCGGAAGGATCAGATCCACGCCTTTGCGCTGGGACATGACAATCTTGCCGGGCTCGAACTTGGCGGACGAGAGCAGCAGAAAGTCCTGACCGATGTCCAGGGCATCCGCCGCAACCACCATCGACCGGAGCTCATCACGGAGCTGCGCGATCTCACCGCCGGCCTTCTCTATGACAAGGTCGCGGAACCGGTAGACGTCTGCGTCGGGGAGCAGGTCCGCCTTCGACAGTGCAATTATCCAAATGCGGGGAAACTCTTTGCGAGGCTTCCCATCGTCGAGGAGTCCGCTCTTAAGCCCGACAATACTGTTCTTGAAATTTGTGAAGAGGAGCTTCAGGTAGCGTTCCTCCTCACCCTCATTGTCGATCAGCCGCTGGGCATCAACAAGGAGTAGGGCGACATCGGAGCCGAGCAAGGACCGGAACATCGCCAGCCGCCGCCTTGTTTCCTCATCTCCGTGTGGAGAGCTCTCAAACCACTCGCCCGGGTAATCGTGCCAGACCAAGTGGAGCCCCTCGATCTTGCCGGACCTGTCCTTCCTTCGCCCGGCCAGTGTCTTTAGGTGAACGGTGAAGTCGTGACTATCGCCCTTGAACCTATTCAGGGACGGAACTTTCGTTGAATCTCGCATCGCCAAATAAAGCCGATGGAGGGTCAGTCCCTTCCCCTGGTCGTCAGCGATGACGCTGAAGTGATTCTTCTCAATAAATCTTGGTTCCTGGGTGGCGCCGTAGAACGACGATAGAAGTACGGTCTTCCCGCTGCCGGATTCGCCGAACACGGCGATCTGCTGCTGCAGGTTTTTTCCGATCTTCATTTAGCCGTCCTTTTCAGTGTCTGCGCGTCTTCGCGTACAACTGTCCGAAGTACATCATGCACGCTCTTCGGTGTTCCAGTCCGGAGCTTCTGTTCACGGTCACTGCTCCCCTCTCCCGCGAGGGTGCGCCTGTCATGCTGCGGCGTCCCCCACCACGACGAGCACGTCGGTCGCCCTCGACAGACCCACGTAGATGCGTTCGCGGAGGCGGTCGATGCCCTCGTACCCGTTGCACACCAGCACGACCGCCCGCCGCTCGAGTCCCTTGAAGCCCAGGACGTGGCCGTAGAAGATGTCGTCCCCGCTCCAGAATGTCTCCCAGTAAGCGTCGTTGCCGTCCTCCTGCAGCTCCACCTGCATCGGGTGGCGTGAGCCGATCGTCAGCAGGGCGACGTCCCCGGGCTCCCAGCCCTCGTCGAGCAGCCGCATGGCCTCGTCGTCTCCCACCGCGATCGGGTCGGCCCCCTCCGGGACGTCGACGTACCGCACCGCGGGGCCGGACCCTCCCCGCAGCTCCATGCGGTGCCCGACGAGCGGGAGGAACGCGCTGGCGATCTGCCGGGTGTTGCGGAGGTTGTGGTCCAGCACGAGGGGCACGAGGTCCACGGGCGGTCGACCCGCCCGCTGGAAGACGCTCTGCCCGACGTCACCGACGATCATGAGGCGACCGTTCTCCCGGTCACGCAGAGCCCCGATCACGGGCTGCCACCAGCTGTCGGCGAAGTCCTGGGCCTCGTCCACGATCACGGCGTCGAAACGCCGGCCGTCGGGCAGCCCGTCGGCCAGCTCGGACATCAACCGCGGGAGCTCCTCCTCCCACCACCGCACCGACTCGGCGGACCGGATGCGCTCGTCGGGCCCCGCCGGGGCGCCCCATTCCACACCGAGGGCGTGGAACTCCCCGACGTAGGCGGGCCGTTCGCGCCGCTTCCATCCGTTGGTGACGCGCCTGAGGTAGCTGGCCAGGCCGTGGGAATAGCAGATCAATGCCACCCGCTGCCCGTCTCGCGACAGCCGGCGGGCCTGCTCGAGAGCGAGGTAGGTCTTGCCGCTCCCGGCGCCACCGCGGATCTCGACGCGCGGGAGGGCGTCGACCGCGCGCAGCAGCACCGACTGCTCGCGGGTGAGCGCGTCGGCGATGTCGGCGTTCTCCGCGGCACGCGCCACCACGTCGCGCTGCGGCAGGCCGCGACCGCCGAGGATCTCGGCCAGCCTGTCGACCGTGCCCGCGGCGAGGAACGGGCGGTCGGCCGGTCCGGACTCCCGCGCGACCCGGTGCGCGACCGACGCGAGTTGATCGAGTTGGTCCCGGTCCACGATCCGGTCGCGGCTGATCTGCGGCAGCGCGAAGTCGCCGGGGATCGAGGCGTTGGGGAAGACGAGCAGGTGGGTCCAGCGCTGGTGTTGTCGCGGCCAGCGTGGGTCCTCGCTGACGTAACCACGCAGGGCGTACAGCGCCTCGCGGCACTGCGTCACCGGGTCGATCGTGAACTGCTTGCCGCCACTGCCCTGCACCCAGCGTCCGTCCTCGACGGTGATCTGCCCGGACTTGATCTCGATGGCCACGATCCCGGCACCGGGCATCGCGACGAGGGCGTCGACCTCGTGCTCCTTCTCCGCCGTCGACACCCGCTGCCCCACCACGACGAGGCAGTCGTCGGCCAGCTGGTCCCGGAGCAGGTCGACGACCCTCTCCTCGGAGGGATGGCCGTAGACGGGGTGAGCGGGGATGACGCGGGGCATGTGAGAACAGTTACCTCACCCGCCCCGCCGGCGGGTGAGGTACGCGCCGGCGGTCACGTCCTCCGAGTGGCCCTGACGACGACATCGTGCACGGTCACCGCGGCGCCGCCGCGCCCGGCCATCTCGCGTGAGCACTCGAGCGCGGTGTCGATCCGCCACCGGTCCCGCCCGAGCACCGAGGTGATCCCGGCGGCGGTCGCACTGGCCTCGGCCGGCGGGTGGGCGCCGTGGTGGGGATGCCCCGCGGCGCCGTGGTGGCCGTGCGCTCCGCGCTCTCCGTGGTGGAGGTGCCCCACGATGAACAGCGTGCCGCCCGGGGCCACCCAGCCCGCGAGCCGCTCGTAGAAGTCCAGCTGCGGGATCGAGGGGTGGGCGTAATGCGTCGTGACCAGGCCGAACCGGACCTCGGGCTCCCAGGCGGACAGGTCCGCCTCGAGCCACGACACCCGGTCGGCCAGGCCGGCCGCCGCCGCACGACGCGCCGCGACCTCGAGCGCCCCGGCCGCGAGGTCGACCCCCGTGACGCGCCAGCCTCTCGAGGCCAACCACAACGCCTCGGCCCCGGCCCCGAACCCGGCCTCGAGCGCCGCCCCGGGACTCAGCCCCGCGATCTCCCGGACGAGGTGCGGATTGGGTGGGCTCGTGGCCATCGCGGACGCCCGGCCAGCGTCCCCGGCGTTCCCGGTGTCTGCCGCGCCGGACCAGACGCGGTCCCAGTAGCGACGGTCAAACTCGTGCGTCATCGACCACCTCACCCGCCTGCTCGGCGACAGCACTCTCGAGGTCGGCGGTCACCAGCGCGGCGTTGAGGAACTGCGCGACGCGGGCGCCGTGTGCGGCCGCCGCTCCGACCTGCGCCATGAGGTCCGCACAGTTGCCGGCCGCCCACACCCCCGGCACCGAGGTGGCACCGGTCTCGTCGGTGGCGATGAACGTGCCGACGGGGTGATCGTCCGCCGTCACGCCGATCGCGGTGTAGGGCTCGACCCGCACGGTCATCCGACTGCCCACCACCACCGCGTCGAGGTCGATGACCTCGTCGTCGTCGACACGGACACCGACCACGCGCTCACCGTCGGCCTCCACCCGCGAGATCCCACCCCCGACGATCGGGATCCCGAGCGCGTCGAGATGGACACGGTCCTGCTCGTCGAGCGGCCGCCCGCCGGTGAGGAAGGTGATGTCGCGGCTCCACTGGTGGAACAGCACGGCCTGGTGCGCGGACATCGGGCCGGTGGCGATGACGCCGATCCGCTGGTCGCGGACCTCCCATCCGTGGCAGTACGGGCAGTGCAGGACGCCGTGCCCCCACTGTTCGCGCACCCCGGGCACGTCCGGCAGCTCGTCGGTCACCCCGATCGCGAGGACGAGCGTGCGCGTGGGCAGCACTGTCCTGTCGGCCAGGATGACGTCGAAACCATGCCCGGCCGGGCGGGTGTCCACGACCTCGCCCGCGACGACCTCGCCGTCGTACCTCTCCACCTCCGCGCGCCCCCGCGCGAGGTACTCCGCCGGCGGCACACCGTCCAGCGCGAGGAGACCGTGGATCCCCTCGGCCGAGGCGTTGCGCGGCCGCCCCGCGTCGATGACCGTCACGCGACGCCGTGCGCGCGCCAGCGTCAGGCCGGCGGTGAGCCCGGCTGCCGCGCCACCCACGACGACCACGTCCCGCAGGTCGTCGTGGGTGTACTCATCTGTCCGTCTCCCCCGCTCCGGGCCGCGGTCGCCGCCCTCGCCCCTCGACGATGACGCCCGGACAACGATGGCGCAACATTCCTTGCCGAAGTGGCAAACTGGGTTCATGACCGACCCGACCGCCCAGACCCTCACCGGCGTGGGACCCCGCCTGCGATTACTGCGACGGCGCCGCGACATGACCCTCGCGCAGCTCTCCGACAAGACCGGCATCTCCCCCAGCACCCTGTCCCGACTCGAGTCGGGACAGCGCCGCCCCACGCTCGAACTGCTGCTGCCGCTCGCGCGGGCACACGGCGTCACGTTGGACCACCTCGTCGACGCCCCGCCGACCGGCGACCCCCGAGTGACCTTGCAGCCCTTCACCACCGACTACGGCGCCACCGTCATCCCGTTGTCACGCCGGCCGGGCGGGATCCAGGCGTACAAGTTCGTGCTACCCAGGGGGAGGGACGACGACGAGCCGCACCTCCATATCCACGACGGCCACGACTGGGTGTTCGTCCTGGACGGCCGGCTCCGATTGGTCCTCGGCGAGCACGACCTCGTCCTCACCCCCGGCGAGGCGGCCGAGTTCGACACCCGCACCCCGCACTGGTTCGGCGCCACCAGCGCCGGCCCGGTGGAGTTCCTCAGCCTGGTGGGTCGGCAGGGCGAGCGGGCGCATATCCGGGCCAGCGCCGGGAGGGACTGACCGGTCGTACCGGGGAGAGGGTTCCGGTTACCCGGCCAGGCCCTCTGACGTCGGGGCCGCAGTGGCGGGGGCGGGCGCGGGGACGGGCGCGGGGGCGTTATCCCGAGTTCCGCGCCCCCCGGGGTTTCTATGTCCGGGCCGGCGGCGCCCCCGCCGGCCCACTGTGCGCCGGACCACCGCCCCGTGCCACTATGAACGGTGTTCAGGTCGCCCTGCGGCCGCAGCGTCACCAAGGAGTGTCATGAGCATGTCGATCGACACGGCCCCGGCCCGCAGCGCGACCCGCGACCTCGCGCAGATCGCGGTGTTCGCCGCCCTCATCGTGGTCCTCGGTCTACCGGGGCAGCTCACCATCGGGTCCGCGGGCGTACCCATCACCCTGCAGACCCTCGGCGTGATGCTCGCGGGGTCGCTGCTCGGCTGGCGCAAGGGCGCCCTGTCGGTGCTCGCGGTGATGATCATCGGCCTGGCACTGCCGGTACTCGCGGGGGGCCGCACCACCCTGACCTCGCTGGCCGGCCCCACGGCGGGCTTCCTCATCGGCTGGATCCCGGCGGTGATCGTGATCGGCCTGCTCACCGCGTGGATGATGCCGCGCTACCGCGTGCTGCCGGGGCTGGCCATCAATATCGTCGGCGGCATCGGGGTGATCTACGCGGTGGGCGTCGCCGGGATGCTCATCCGCACCGAGCTCACCGTCACGGGCGCGATCGCCGCCAACACGGTCTTCCTGCCCGGCGACCTGCTCAAGGCGGTCGTCACCGCGATCGTGGCAGCGCAGGTGCACCGCGCACGTCCAGGGCTGATCGTCCCGCTGCGCGGGCATCGTTCCACGACAGCGTGACAACCCCCAACGACCCGGGCCCGCGCGGCGTCGAAATCCGCTTCGACGGAGTCGGCCACGCCTACGGCGACCGGCCCGTCCTCACGGACGTCGACCTCACCCTCACCGAGCGCCGCATCGGCATCGTCGGCGTCAACGGCGGCGGGAAGTCGACGTTGGCGCGCATGATCAACGGGCTGGTCGTCCCCACGTCCGGCACCGTGACGGTCGACGGTCTGGACACCCGCCGCAAGGGCGCGCAGGTCCGGCGCCGAGTGGGCTTCTGCTTCACCGACCCGGACACCCAGATCGTCATGCCCACCGTGGCGGAGGACGTGGACTTCTCCCTACGACGCTCCAAGATGGGCAAGGAGGAGCGACGACGACGAGTCGCCCGGGTGCTCGAGACCTTCGGCCTCGCCGGGCATGCCGGTCATCCGTGCCATCTCCTCTCCGGGGGGCAGAAGCAGTTGCTCGCGCTGGCGGCCGTGCTGGTGATCGAGCCCTCGGTCATCGTGGCCGATGAGCCCACGACCCTTCTCGACCTGCGCAATCGCCAGTTGGTGGCGGAGACGTTCGCCGCTCTCGAGCAGCAGCTGGTCGTGGTCACCCACGACCTGGACCTGGTCGCCGATTTCGATCGCGTGCTGGTGGTCGACGGCGGCCGCGTGGTGATCGACGACTCCCCCGGGCCCGCGCTGGCCGGCTACCGGCGGATCGCGTTGGGCGCGGGGCCGGTCGCGTAGATGTTCGCCACCTACCAACCGGGCGACTCGCTGCTGCACCGCCTTCCCGCCGGGCTGAAGATCCTGGCGGTGTGCGTGCTCATCGTGGCCGCGACCCTGCTGATCAGAGAGCCCTGGCACGTCCTTCCCGCCCTGGCCCTGACCGCGGTTCTGTACGCCATCGGCCGCATCCGCCCCCGGGCCGCGTGGGATCAGGTCCGGCCGGTCCTGCCGATGCTGATCGCCATCCTCGTGCTGCAGTGGATCGTCGCCGACCTCGACACCGCCCTGCGGGTGTGCGGTGCGCTGCTGGTGGCCATCGCGGTGGCGGGTCTCGTCGCGCTGACGACCCGCATCTCCGACATGCTCGACGCGGTCACGCGCGCCGTCGGCCCCCTGCGCCACGTCGGTGTCTCGCCGGACCGCATCGCGCTGGTGCTCGTGCTGACGATCCGTGCGATCCCGCTCATCGCCCGCCGACTACAGCAGGTCACCGAGGCCCGCAGGGCGCGCGGCCTGGGCATGTCGATCCGCGCGCTCGTGGTGCCCACCGTCCTCGGCGCGCTCACGACGGCCGACCAGCTCGGTGACGCCCTGGCCGCCCGCGGCGTCGACGACTGAACCGGCCAACCGTCGGCATCCGCCGCCCCGGCCCATCGACAAGAGCGTTCCGCGCACCCCCTTCTCGCACTACGTGTTCCGAACACTCTGGAGGATGAAGCGGCACCGCATGCCACCATGAGACTCGTGTCCGCGCTCGCCCGTTTCCTCCAGCTCTCCAGGCTGAACGGCGAATCATCCGCCCTCTCGCTGATGCGTGCCCAGTTGTGGCCGCTCATCGTGGCGGTGCTGGCGGAGGTCTTCGAGGGGTCGTCACGGCGTGTCCCGTCCTCGGAGTTCTACGAGTTCCTCGACAGGACCCTGACTGCCGTCCGCGACTCCGGCGCGGACGTTCCGGGAACAGCCCAGGCCTACGTACGTCAATGGGTCGACGCCGGCTGGATGCTGCGCAGACCCGGCACCGCGGCGACGGGTGAGACGCTCGAACCCACCCAGTCCGCACTCGTGGTGATGGACTTTCTCGACGGCCTGCAGACACCGCGACGCGGACTGACCGTGTCCCGCGTCGAGACGCTCACCCGGCAACTGGAGGACCTCGCACGGGACACCGACCCGTCCGTTCAGGGCCGGCTGGCCGCCCTCCACCGGGAGCGCGACCGTATCGACGCCGCCATCGCACGTGTCGAGGCGGGCGACCTCGAGCTCGCGGACCCGGAGCAGGTCGGGGAGAAGGTGTCGGAGATCCTCCGCGGGGCGGATGACATACCCGCCGATTTCGCCCGCGTCCGCGCCGAATTCGAGTCGCTCAACCAAGACCTCCGTCGTCGTCTCCTCGACCAGGACGGCGCGCGCGGTGACGTCCTCGACGCCGTATTCGGCGGCGTCGACCTCATCGGTGACTCCGAGGCCGGCCGCAGCTTCTCGTCCTTCTACTCGGTGCTCCTCGATCCCGAACGCTCGGCGTCGGTCGACACGTGGATCGACGACATCCTGAGCCGACCGCAGGTCGCCGACCTGCCCCCGTCAGCCAGGCGAGGCCTGCGGGAGCTGTTCGACGAGATGGAGACCGCCGGGGCGGAGGTCAACGGGGTCCTCACTTCGCTGTCTCGCAGCCTGCGACACTTCGTCACCTCCGACGCCTACGTCGAACACCGGCAGATGCTGGCACTGATCCGGTCCGCCCGCGCCGCGGCAGCCGAGGCGAGCGGCGCGCGCGCCGTGAAGCCGACCAGTCAGATGTCGGTGCCCCTCCGTCGGATCGGCATGTCGGTCCGGTCGGTCAGCGCCCTGCGCCTGCGGAACCCGGGCGAGGAACGGGTGGCGGCGGAGGTCGCGCACCACGAGGAGGGCCACGCTGACCTCGAGTCCCTCACGGCGCTGGTCCGGGCCTCGGAGATCGACGAGGCCGAACTCCGCGCCCATGTCCGCGACGTGGTGTCCAGGCTCGGCCCGTCATCCATCGGGGCGATCCTCCGCGAACACCCGGCCACCCAGGGCGTCGCCAGTATCGTCGGGCTGTTGAATCTGGCCATCACCACGCAGGCCGAGGCACCACCGGATGACCCGTGTTCGGTCGAGACCGTCACATGGACGAGTGGATCCGGCCCGACCTTGAGCGCCCGGATCCCGACCCTGGTGTTCACGGCCGATCGAGTTCTGGAGGAGGATCTGTGACTACCCCTGCGACGGCCGATCCCGACGGACCTGACGGTGCGGGTGATGACGGCCTGTGGCCCGGTGACACCGGGACGCTGTCCTTCGCCTCCAGACGCGCGTTGGCCCGGCTGCTCACGGGCCCGCTGGTGCAGGCGCATCGCCAGCCGGAGATCTGGGCGGCTGTGGTCTCCGACGAGCCCGCCATGCGATCGCGACTGGCGGACGTGTTCCTCGATCTGGTGCTGGACCACGACGCCGGTATCGCCTTCACCAGGCAGGTCGACACGGGTGGACGGGTCGAGGTCCCGGCGGTACTGCGGACCGAGACGCTGTCGCACATGGACACCGTCCTGCTCCTGCACCTGCGGTCCGAGTTGTCCGTGGCCCAGCCCGGCGAGCGGGTGATCGTGGATCGCGAGGACGTGGCCGAGCGGGTCGACGTCTACCGTTCCGTCGTCGACTCCGACCGGAGCCGGTATGCGCGCAAGTTCGACGCCTCGTGGAACCGGCTCAAGAGCTACTCGCTGCTCTCCGACACGGAGACAGCGGGGCGCGCCGAGGTCTCCCCCGTCCTCCGCCACCTGTTCGACGCGGACGTCGTCGCGGGGATCCGCGACGAGTACCGCGCCCTGATCGAGGCGCGCGGTGGGGCCGACGGTGAGCACGACGGCGAACCGCCCGGCGGGCGGGACGACGCCCTGTTCGACGACGACGAGGTGGTCGACGATGACTGAGGCCCTACAGCTCCCCGGAGCTCCGGAACACCCTGATCAGCTGCGACTGTCGCGAATCCAGGTGTGCAACTGGGGAACGCTCGACGGGTATCACGACGTGGAGGTGCCGCGGAAGGGGTTCCTCATCACCGGCGGATCCGGGTCCGGCAAATCGACCCTCATCGATGCGGTCTCAGCGGTGCTCGTGCCCCCGGCGCACCTGCGATTCAACGCCGCCGCGCAGGAGGAGGCGGGACGGGGATCGGGGCGCACTCTCGTGTCCTACATCCGTGGTGCCTGGCGGCGGGGAGCCGACGCCGAATCCGGCGACCTGGCCTCCGTCTACCTGCGTCCCAAGGCCACGTTCTCCGCGATCGCCCTGACCTACTCGGACGGCCGCGGCACCAGCGTGACACTTCTCCTGTTGCTCTACCTGCGTTCGGGCGACAATTCCGCGGCCGGGGTCAAGCGTCTCCACGGGGTCCGCGAACACTCGTCCGACGAGCCCACGGACCTGCCGGACCTGTTCGGCTACCTCCGCAGTGGCATCGACAAGCGGGCGCTCAAGCGGGAGATCCGGGACGTGAGGTTCCACGACAGCTACTCGGCGTTCGCCGCCGCGTTCCGGCGTCGGCTGGGCATCGCCTCCGAGTCCGCTCAGCTCCTGCTGCACCGGACCCTGTCCGCCAAGTCGCTGTCCAGTCTCGACCAGCTCTTCCGCGACTTCATGTTGGAGGAGCCGGGTACCTTCGCGGTGGCCGACCGCGCAGTGGCGCAGTTCTCAGAGCTTCGTGAGGCCCACCGGTCGGTGGTCGACGTGCGCAAGCAGATCGCCCATCTGGCCCCGCTCGCCGACCTGCGGGCCTCCCGGGACCGCGTGCTGGCGCTGGCCGACGAGCTGGACGCTGAGAGTGAGGCTTTTCCCGCGGTGCAGGCCGCCGTGACCATCGAACTCGTCGAGGAAGAGCTGCGGACGGCCCGCGGGGCGCTGGTGGCCGCGGAGTCCACCATCGCATCCGCTCGAGATCGACTCGATGTACGACGCACGGCGGCCGACGACATCCGCGCCCGACTCCGGGGTAGCGCCGGCGCCGGGCGGGATGAGCTCGCGAGAGACCTCGACCGGGCCCTCGAACACGCCGCCTCCGTCTCCGCACGGCGTGCGCGTGCGGAGACGGAGGTCGAGCGCCTGGGCGGCGCCCTTCCGACTTCGGCCGAGGACTTCGCCGCCCTGCTCGCCACGCTCGAGCGCGAGGACGCGGAACAGGAGGCCGAGCGGGCGCGAGACCGCGAGACGCTGCGGGAGGTGGCCGGGTCCCTCAACGAGGAACAACGCTCGCTCGAGGAGGTGACCGCGCAGTTGCAGGCGCTGTTGCGACACCGCTCGAACATCGATTCCCGGCTGCTGGCCGCCCGGGACCTCGTGTGCGAGGCGGCGGGGCTGAGCGCGCGCGAACTACCGTTCGCCGGAGAACTCCTCGACGTCCCCGCCGAGCACGCCCGCTGGCGTCCCGCGATCGAGCGGGTCCTGTCCGGCTTCGCCCGCACGATGCTCGTCCCCGACCACCTCCGGGACCGGGTGGCCGCCGCCGTCGACTCGACCCACCTGGGCGTCCGCCTGGTCTACGAGGTGGTCGACCACGGCGACGACTCCGCCGCCCGCAGGACCGGCCCGCACAGCCTCGTCCGGAAGGTCCGCCCCGCCGCCGGGCCGTTCCTCCAGTGGCTCAACCGCAGACTCGCGGCCGAATTCGACGTGACCTGCGTGGAGACCGCCGCCGAACTGGCCCAGCACGACAAGGCCGTCACTCTGCACGGATTGATCAGACGCGGGGCGCGGTTCGAGAAGGACGACCGCCGACGGATCGACGACCCGGCGGCGTTCCAGCTGGGCAGTATGGACGACTCCAAGGTGGAGGCACTGACCACTCTCCGGAACGAGATCCGGGCACGTATCGACACCCACGAGCGGCAGTGGGCCGGACTGGACGACCTCGACGCGCAGCGTCGCGCCCGCCAGCGCGCGGCCGCCACCCTCCTGGGCCTGCGGTGGGAGGAGCTGGACGCCGACACCGCCGAGGACCGCGCCCGGGCAGCCCGAGATCGCCTGGACCAATGGCGGGAGCAGCATCCCGAGGTCGCGGAGATGGAGCGGGACCTGCGCGCCGCCGAGGAGGCGCAGTCGCGGGCCCAGGCGGAGTACGACTCCGCGAACCGGGCCGGAGCGGTTGCCGCTAGCGTCGTGGAGGGTCTCGAGAGGCGGCTCGCCGACCTGACCGGTCATGAGAGGCGCGACGTCGACGAGGGCGCCGCGGCCCGCATCCGCGAACGCCTGGCGGCTGCGACGCGCCGCCTGACCGCCGGGAACGTGCAGGAAGTCTGCCAGCGTGCCGAGCGGTCCATCGCCGCCGAGCAGGTGTCCACCGCGACCGAGCGCGACCGGATCCATCGGCGCATCACCGCGGTTCTCACGTCGTACCTGGAGCTGTGGCCGGCCAAGAAGGCCGATCTCAAATCCGACCCGGAATTCGTCGGTGAGGCCGTCGAATGGCTGGTCCAACTTCGCCGGGACCGCCTCGCGGAGTTCGAGGACCGATTCCTCGGGCTCATCGGGGACATGCAAACCCGGAATCTGGGCGAACTCGCCCGTCACATCCGCCGCGCCCGCTCCGAGATCGAGGCCGGGATCAGACCGGTCAACGACTCGCTGCGCCGGTCGGAGTTCCAGTCCGGCCGGTGGCTGCAGATCGAGGTGCGTGACCGACGTACCGAGACCGTCACAGACTTCCTGAGCGACCTGGAGAAGGCGGTGTCCGGAGCGCTCGACAAGCGCACCGTCGACACCGCGGAGGCCGGTTTCGCGGTGATGTCACGACTCTTGGACCGGCTGGGATCCGCGGATTCCGCCGACCGACGCTGGCGGCAGACCGTGCTGGACACCCGGCGACACGTCGGCTTCATCGGCGTCGAGATCGACGAGGACGGGACGCCGACCAACTACCACGATTCGTCCTCCGGCCTGTCGGGCGGTCAGGCGCAGAAGCTGGTGTTCTTCTGTCTCGCCGCGGCTCTGCGGTTCCAGCTCGCGGACATCGACGCCGATGTGCCGCGCTACGGAACCGTGGTCCTCGACGAGGCGTTCGACCGGGCCGACCCCGACTACACGCGCCGCGCGATGGACGTCTTCACCGATTTCGGGTTCCACATGGTTCTGGCGACCCCGCTCAAGTTGTTGCAGACCCTCGAGCCGTACATCGGTGGTCTGGTGGTGGTGGGCATCGAGGACGGGAGCCGCTCCCGCATCGAGCGGGTCACCTGGGAAGCCGCGAGCTGACATGGCCGGGCCGACGACGCCGCGCGCTCCCGATGATCTGGCCGAAGCGTGCGCCACCCGGTTCACCCGCCGGTACCGCGAGTGGATCGCCGACCCGGACTCCGCTGCCGCGTACGTCCTGCGATTCTCCACCGCATCCCCGACGGCGACGCGCGCCTCGGACGACCCGGCCGGCACGGCGGACTGGATCCGGCGGTGGCGGGAGTTCGACTCCGCCCAGGACGCCCTCGACGTACAGATCACCTGGGTGGAACGCCGATTGCCCGGGTTCGGCGCGGTCGCTCTCCCTCAGCGCGTGGAGGTCCGGGGCGACCGGGCGATCGCGCGGATCGCGGGACGAGCCGCGCACTGGGAGGCGATGCTCGCCAGGGCCACCGACCTGCTCCGGTTGGGCCCCGACGAGTCGGTCCTGCGACTCGCCGCCGCGGCCACCGCACCGACCTGGGAGAAGCTGAGCGACGCGGACATGGAGCGCCTGCTCGCCGTCTGCCGGTGGGCGCTCGCGCATCCCACGGAGGGATTGCGGGCGCGCGAGATCGCGGTCCCCGGAGTCGACACCAAGTGGATCGAATCCCGGCTCCGCGTGGTCGAGCAACTGGTCGACGCCGCACGAAGCGGTCGCGACAGCGCGATCCCCGACGGTGCGGTCACTGTCGCCGGTCTCGGGCTGAAACGCTCCGACCTCCGCGTGAGGATGCGGATCCTCGACCCCTCGATCGACTTCCCACTGCGCGATGTGGAGAGCCCGGTCGATCAGCTCGCCGCGCTGTGGCCCGGTTCGGAAGGGCCGCGCACCCTCGTCGTCGTCGAGAATCTCACCACGTTCCTCGCGCTCCCCGACCTGCCCGGCGCGGTCGGCCTGTTCGGCCGGGGCTTCGCGGTCGATGCCGTCGCCGCACTGCCCTGGGCGATGACCGCCCGCATCGTCTATTGGGGCGACCTCGACTCCCACGGTTTCGCGATCCTCGACAGACTCCGACACCACGCGCCGCACGCGGTCAGCGTCCTCATGGACGTCGAGACGCTCGACGCCTGGGGCGAGTTCACGGTCCCCGAGCCCACGCCCGCCCGCACCGCGCCCACGCGACTCACCGCGGGCGAGGTCGCCGCACTCGAGGCGCTGACCGGCCGAGGCGACCTCCGGCTGGAGCAGGAACGTATCCCGTGGGACTGGGCGCTGCCTCGCCTTCGATCGGCGCTCGACTGAACCCGCGTCGGCCCGGCCCCGGAAGCACGCGTCTCGTTGGCGACCCGCCCCGCCCGTGATCAGCGCCGCTCCCGACCGCCCGCCGCTGGGTATCGTGGCCTCATGTCCCGAGAGACCCGGAAACCCGGCCGCGGCCGCTCCACCCCGGCCGACACGGACGACACCGCTGCCACGTCCGCGCTCGTACCGAAAACTCCCGAGTCGAAGGAGGTGGCACTGCGGTCGGCGCCGGTGTCCAGCCTCGTGGGTACGGCGTTCGGCGCGGTGGCGGCGGTGGCACGACTGGCCCGCCCCAAGGCACTGCATCCCAAGGGCGTCATCGCGAAGGCCACGCTGAGTGTGACGGGGGTCGGACGCACGGGCTCCCCGCTGCTGGACATCACGGGCCGTTGGCCGGCGACCGTCCGCTTCTCGCGGGCGGTGGGACTGCCGGACGCGGTCCCCGACATCGGCGGCATGGCCGTCCGGATCCACGCCGAACGACCCGTGGACATCCTGCTGGCCAGTACGGGGACGGGCCCGCTGAGCCGCTACGTCCTCACCGCGGGCTGGCGCACGACCGGCCGCACGATGACCTCCGTGTTCCCCGTGCTCGTCGCGGGACGACCGCTCCTACTGGCCGCGATCCCCGGCGGCGACGGTGGCACGTGGACGCTGCAGCACGCCACGCCCCTCGGCAGGTGGCGGACGCTAGGCCGACTCACGGTGGACACGTGGGAGGACGACGACGAGGACCTGCACTTCGACCCCATCGGTAACCGCCTCCCCGGGTCGCGCTACCCGCACGTCCTCAGGGCGCTGCGGGATCCGTCGTACCCGCCCCCCGACCGGGCGTGACCGGGCCGGCGGGCCGACGCGCTCAGCACTCCGCGGCGCCGCGCCTCCAGTAGCCCATGAACGCCACGGCCTCCTTGGGCACCCCGGCGGCGTCCACGGCGAGTCGGCGCATGGCCCGGACCAGGCTCGCCTCCCCGGCGAGGAACACGTACGGGTCGCCGGCCGACACGGCGGTGGCCGGCTGCCACTCGCGCTCGGCGGGACGTCGACCGCCCAGGACGGTCTGCACGCACTCGTCGCCCAGGTCCAGCACGCCGGCCAGGTGCCGCGCCACCGCGGCGCCGGGCTCGCCGGCGCGGGGTAGCACGGTGACGAAGTCGGGGGCGCCGTCGGCGAGCGCCACGGCATCGCCGGTGGTGGGCACCTCGATCACGATCTGCACGTGACGCTCGGGGGCGGGCCCTGCCGCCGCCCGCTCCTCGGCGAGCTCGTCGGCGATCGCGAGCAGGGCCGGCGCGGCGGTCTCGTCACCCGCGCACACGACGCGCGCGGCCCGCCCGGGAGCCCAGGCCGCCCAGGGCGCGTGTCCGCGTCCGGGTCCGGCGATGTGGACGATCTCGCCCGGCCGGACGGTCCGCGCCCAGGCCGAGCCGGGCCCCTCGTCGTCGCCGGGGTGGACCACCATGTCCACCGTGAGCGCGGGCACGGCCTCGCCGTCGAGGTCGACGGTGTCGGCGCGGCGCACGGTGTAGGTGCGCATCCAGCCCCGCTCGCCCTCGGGCAGCGCGAGCCAGTCCCGGATGCCGTCGGCGTCCGGGATGACGCCGCCCCCGCCGGGCGGCGGCACGATGAGCTTGATGTAGCAGTCGCGCACCGTGCCGGGGTCGACGACCTCGGCCGACCACCGGTGCAGGTCGGGACCCGCCACCACGAGGCGGACGAACGAGTCCCCGAGATCGCGGGCCTCGATGACCCGGGTCTGCGAGACGACGATCGGTGTCTCTACGGCGATGGCGGTCATGTGGTCCCCTTCCGTCGTCCCCGCGGCAGCACCACGGGGTGGCCGGTGGCCGGGTCGGTGATGATGTCGGCGTCCAGGTCGAACACGCGACGCAGTGTCTCCTTGGTGATCACCCGGTCCGGCGGGCCCGCGGCGACGACGCCGCCCTCGGCCACGGCGACCAGGTGATCGGCCACTCGCGCGGCCAGGCTGAGCTCGTGCAGCACCGCCACGACCGTGCGCCGGCCGGTGCCCTCTCCCCCGCTTCCGGCGTGGCCGGCGGGTAACGGCAGGTCGCGGACCAGGTCCAGGATGTCGAGTTGGTGCGCGAGGTCGAGGAACGAGCACGGCTCGTCCAGCAGCAGCGTGGGCGTGGCCTGCGCCAGCACGAGCGCGACCCACACGCGTTGCCGTTGACCGCCGGACAGTTCGTCGACCCGCCGGTGGGCGAAACCGGCGGTGTCGGTCAGGGTCAGCGCCTCGGCGACCGCCGTGTCGTCGTCGTCGCCCCCACCCCACCAGCGGCGGTGCGGGTGCCGGCCCCGGGCGACCAGCTCGGCGACGGTGAGTCCCTCGGGCACGAGGGGCGACTGCGGCAGGAACGCGACCGAGCGCGCGTGCTCGCGCGCCTTCACCGACGCGACGTCGCGCCCGCCGGTCTCGATCGTCCCCGACAGCGGCCGCAGCTGACGGCCCAGGGCACGCAGGATGGTGGACTTGCCGCAGCCGTTGGCGCCGATGAACACGGTCGTCCGGCCCGCGGGGATGTCGAGGTCGAGGTCGCGGATCACCGACTCGGCGCCGTAGCCCAGCGTGAGGCCACGCAGCCGGAAGGCCGGATCGGGCTCGGGCTCCGGGTCCATCGGCAGGGCGCGTAGTACGGGCGCGACGGGCGAGGGAATGCTCATCAGGCCACCTTTCTCGAACGCAGGAGGATCCACAGCATGGCGGGCGCACCCAGGGCGCCGGTCACCACGCCGGTGGGGAGATCGACGGTGCTCAGGGCCTCGGAGGCCACGATGTCGGCGGCCACCACGATGACGGCCCCGGTCAGAGCGGCGGCGACAATGGACGGCCGGCCGCGGCCGAGCGCAGCGGCGACGGGGGTGGAGAGCAGGGCGACGAACGAGAGCGGGCCGGCCACCGCGGTGGCCGCGGCGGCCAGCAGGGTGCCCACGCCAAGGGCCGCGGCGCGCGTGGGCACGGGGCGGGATCCGAGACCGACGGCGAGCTCGGGCCCCAGCTCGGCGGGCCGCAGCGCGGAATGCAGCCACACGCCTAGCGGCAGCAATACGACCAGGGCGACCGCGAGCCACGCGATGCGCTGGCCCGACGCCCCGGACAGCGATCCCACGGTCCACACCGCGGCCTCCTGCGCGCCGGTCAGCGGGAGGCGGGCGATGAGCTGGGTGACGACGGCGACACTCAGGGCCGCGACCGCGACGCCGCCGATGAGGAAGCGCTGCCCGACGATGCCGGTGTGCCGACCGGCGGAGGCCCCCAGGACGATCGCGAGCGCGACCGCGGACCCCAGCAGGGCGGCGGGCACGACGCCGACCCCGCGCAGTCCCCACAGGGCCATCCCGGCCACCGCCCCGGCGGAGGCGCCCTGGGAGATGCCGAGGATGTCGGGACTGGCCAGCGGGTTGCCCAGGACGCGCCGGAACAGCGCCCCGGACGCCCCGAACGCCAGGCCGGCGAGCGCGCCGAGCACCGCTCGCGGCAGCTTGTCCTCCATCACGACGAACGTCGCGCCCGGGATCGTCGCGCCGCCGAGGATGGCGACGAAGTCGGGGATGGTCACCGTGTAGCGGCCCAGCAGGACGCGGACCGCCATCACCGCCACGAGGAGTACGGCAAGTCCGACGACGACTCCGAGCGCGTGGCGCCGGCGGTGGGTCGAGAGCCTACGGACCACCCGTTCGGTCTCGGCGAGCTCGGCGGGACGGTCGAGGACGGTGGCGCTCACGAGGCGCTCACCCCCCGGTTGGCGCGCAGGAGGGCGATGAGGAAGGGCACGCCGATCGCCACGGTCATCACGCCCACGGCGATCTCCCCGGGCGGGGCGATGACGCGGCCGATCGTGTCGGCGAACAGCAGCACGGCCGGCCCCACGAGTACGGACAGGCCCAGGACCACGCGGTTGCCCACCCCGACCAGCCGGCGCAGGAGGTGCGGCACGAGCAGACCGAGGAACGCGATGGGGCCGGCGAGCGCGGTGGCGACCCCGGACAGGATGACGACCCCGCCCAGGACGACGGCGCGACCGGCGACCGGGCCGACGCCGAGCCCGCGGGCCAGGTCGTCCCCCAGCGCGAGCGCGTCGAGGGTGGCGGCACCCGCGAGGACGAGGACGAGCCCGAGGAGCAGGAAGGGGACGGCCGCGCCGATCTCCGGGGCGCCCGAGCGGGCCACGGAGCCCAGGCCCCAGAAGCGGAAGCGGTCGAGGACGCCGGGCAGCGCGATGACCAGTGAGGACGTGACCGCGGTGCAGCCGGCGGTGACGGCGGCACCGGCGAGAACGAGTCCGGTCCCGGAGTCGGCGCCGAGTCGGCCCGCGCCCACGACGACCATCCCGGCCACCAGCGCGCCGATGACGGAGAACAGGGCGACGACGGACGGGCCGGCGGCCGGGGCGAAGGCCAGGCCCAGCACCACGCCGAGCGCGGCGCCGGCGGTGAGGCCGAGCAGCCCGGGATCGCCGAGGGGATTGCGGGTGGCGCCCTGCAGTCCCGCGCCCGCCACGGCCAGGGCGGCGCCCACGAGGACCGCGGTGATGGTCCGGGGCACGCGGGCGGTCACGACGACCTCGTCCATGCCCGCACCCGAACCGGGCGCGACGGCGGCGGCGAGGTCGCCGGAGAGCAGCTGGCCGGGCAGCGCGCCCAGCACCGACCACACGACGGCGGGGTCGACCGAACGGGCGCCGACGAACAGTGACGCCACGATCCCCACGACGAACAGCACCAGGGACACCACCGCGCCGATCACGACACGGCGGTGTCCGGGCGCGGCCGGCACGACCGGCCCGCCCGCGGCGGGGGCGGGCGCGGTCGTGAGCGTCGCGGGGCTGGTCACCGGCGTCAGCCCTGCTCTTGCTGGGCGGCGGCGAGGATGTCGGGGACGACGTTCTCCAGCGCCCACGGCAGGCTCAGCGGGGACGACGCGGAGATCGACAGCACCTGCTGCTCGTCGGTCTGGACGACCATCCGGCCGGCCTCGACCGCGGGGATGCGGCCGAGCAGCGGGTCGGACTCGATGGCCTGCCGGACCTCGGGCGAGGTCGCGTAGGTGATGAGGATGTCGGAGGCGAGTTCGTCGGCGCGCTCGGGCGACCACGTGACGGCGAACTGATCGGGCGAGCCGCTGGAGGCCTCCGCGACGACCGGGGCCTGCTCCATCCCGAGCTGGGTGAGGAAGCGCGGGCGGTTGTCGACGTCGGTGAACGCGTAGATCTTCTCCGCGGCCTCGGGGTCGACGGTCGCCCAGACGAAGGTCGTGCCCTCGATGGCCGGATTGTCCTCGGCGACCTGCTGGATCTGGCCCTCCACCTCGGTGATGAGCTCCTCGGCGGCCTCGCTGCGGCCGAGCGCCTCACCGATCAGCCGGGTCGAGTCCTGCCAGGCGGTGCCGAACGGCACGTCGCCCTCGGGCATCGCGATGGTCGGCGCGATCTTGGACAGGGTCTCGTACTCCTCGGCGGTCATGCCGGAGTACGCGCCCAGGATGAGGTCGGGCTCGAGCGCCGCGATCGCCTCGGTGTTGATGCCGTCGGTCTCCGAGTACAGCTCGGGCATCTCGCCACCCACCGCCTCGAGCTCGGCGTCGAACCAGTCGGTGGAGCCGTTGGCGTTGGCCCCGAACGAGTTGCGGGGCATGCCGACCGGGACGACGCCGAGCGCCAGGGAGACGTCCGCGTTGACCCAGGAGATCGTGGCGACGCGCTGCGGGGCCTCCGGGATCTCCGTCTCGCCGTAGGCGTGGGTGATGGTGCGCGGGAACTCGCCCTGCCGCTCGACGCCGGTCGTGTCGGCCGACTCGCCGCCCCCGTCAACGGAACCCGTCGAACAGCCCGCGAGCAGGGCCAGCATCGCCGCGATCGCGGTGAGTACGAACAGCACCGCCCGGGTTCGGGGGCGGGCCGCGTCGGACACCGCCGCCTCGAGTCGGGAACGCCGGGCAGGTGCGGTCATGGGATCTCCGTCCACTGAAACTATCGCTTCTCGCTAGTTAGGCTTGGCTAACCTAGCCAGGCGTCACAGTAGAGTTGTGGCGCGCTCCAACGCAAGGGGCGCGGGAAAGATTTCCAACATTCGGTGTGCGAGATAGTGATTCATCTCACCCCATGGTTGTTTAGGTAAGCCTAACCTGCTTAGCGTTCGCCGGTGCCGAAGTCCCCGAGTAGGTCGGAGTACCAGTGAACGATCCATTGTTGAGCAGCGAGAACCGGGAGGCCCTCGCCGCGGCCCTGGCGGCGGCGACCGCCGAGGTCAGCCGCTACCTCGGCGGTCGGACCACGCCGCGATCCCCGGCGTCTCCGTCGGCGCTGGCCGCGCAGACCGCGGCCGTCGACCTGTCCGCCCCGCTCGGCACTCTCGACAAGGCGCTCGAGGAGGTCCGCGAGCTCTACCTCGACCACGCGGTGGGCTACCACCATCCGCGCTACCTCGCGCACCTGAACTGTCCCATCACGATCCCCGCCGTCGCCGCCGAGGCCCTGGCGACGTCGGTGAACACCGCCGTGGAGACGTGGGACCAGGGCACGTCCGCCTGCCTCATCGAGCAGAAGCTCGTCGGCTGGGTCACCGATCTCATCGGGTTCGACCAGTCCGGGCGCCCCGACGGGGTGTTCACGACCGGCGGCACCGCGTCCAACCTCCAGGGCCTGTTCACCGCCCGCGAGGACCGGCTCAGCCGGCCGGCACCGGGGAGCGACGACGCCGGCGACCGCTGCGCGCGGCTGCCGGGCCTGCGGATCGTCACCGGCGAGCACGCCCACCTCAGCGTGGTCAAGGCCGCGCGCCTGCTGGGCCTGGCCCCGGACGCCGTGGTGACGCTGCCCGGCGACGGCGACCAAATGGATCCGGCCACCCTCGACCGCATGCTGTCCACGTTGGCGGACGCCGGGCACGAGGTCGCGGCCGTCGTGGCCCTGGCCGGCACCACGGACCACGGCGCGATCGACCCGCTGCGCGCGGTCGGCGAGGTCTGCCGCCGCCACGACGTGTGGATGCACGTGGACGCCGCGTACGGCGGCGGGCTGCTGGTCTCCCCCACCCGCCGCGACCTGCTCGACGGGATCGACCTGGCGGACTCGGTGACCGTGGACTTCCACAAGACCTTCTTCCTGCCGGTCGCCGCGTCGGCGCTGCTGCTCCGCGACGGTTCCGGCTTCCGGCACTCCACGGTGAGCGCGGACTACCTCAACCCCGCGGACGGCGACGACCACGCGGTGGACAAGTCCCTGCAGACGACCCGGCGCTTCGACGCGCTCAAGCTGTGGATGACGCTGCGGGTGATGGGCGCGGCCGGGATCGGCCGGCTGCTGGACAGCGCGATCGACGTCGCGGCGCGCATCGGCCGCACCGTCGAGGCGGACGCCGAGCTCGAGCTGGTCCGCGTGCCGGCCCTGTCGACGGTGCTGTTCCGCCCCCGCCCGGCTGGAGCGGACGGTCGACCCGTCTCCGACGCCGAGTCGGACGCCCTGGTCCGCCCGATCCGGGACGCCCTGTTCGCGGAGGGCCGCTCGCTGGTCGCGGCGACCGTCGTGGACGGGCGACCGTGTCTCAAGCTGACCGTCCTCGATCCCCATCTCGCCGACGAGGACGTCGCCGCCGTCCTGGCCGACGTCCGTTCCGCCGCCCGGTACCTGACCGCCGGGATGCGCGAAGCCACGACCGCGGGGGTGCTGACGTGAGTACCAACACCACCGACCGCATCCACGACCTGGTGGGCGTGGGGATCGGCCCGTTCAACCTGGGCCTGGCGTGCCTGGCCGAGCCGCTGGGGCTGGACGCGGTCTTCCTCGACGCCCGCGACGGCTTCGCGTGGCACCACGGGCTGATGTTCGACGACGCCACCATCCAGGTGCCGTTCCTGGCCGACCTGGTGACGCTGGCGGACCCGACGTCGCCGTACTCGTTCCTGAACTACCTCAAGCAGATCGGACGCCTGTACCCCTTCTACATCCGTGAAGACTTCCAGCCGCTGCGCGCCGAGTACGACGCCTACTGCCGCTGGGCGTCCGAACGGGTCGGCGGCCTGCGCTGGGGCCGGGAGGTGGTCGACGTCCGTCGAGAGGAACGGGGCGACGACGACGAGGCCCCCGTCTACCGGGTCACCGCCATCACCTCGGAGGGCACCGAGACCTACCGCACCCGGCACCTGGTGCTGGGGATCGGGACGACCCCGTGGTCGCCGATCGATCGGGAGCCACTGGATGGTGACGGGGCGGTGGCGCTCCACGCGAGCGAGTACCTGCACCGGCGGGACGAGCTGCTGTCGCTGGGATCGGTGACGGTGGTGGGCAGCGGCCAGTCGGCCGCCGAGATATACCACGATCTGCTCTCGTCCGCCGGCGCCGACGGACCACGCATCGACTGGGTGACCCGGTCCCCGCGGTTCTTCCCGATGGAGTACACCAAGCTCACGCTGGAGATGACGTCGCCGGAGTACATCGATCATTTCCACGCCCTGCCGGCGAATCAGCGCGACCGGATGCTGCGGGAACAGCGCTCGCTGTACAAGGGCATCAACGCCGACCTCATCAACGAGATCCACGACCTGCTGTACCGCCGGTCGGTCCACGGCCTCGCGAGCGGCCTGCTCGCGGCGGCCACCACCCTGGAGGGCGCGACCCGTGCGGCCCGCGAGGCCGACTCGCCCGGCGCCCTGCGCCTGGACCTGAGCTGCGCCGACACCGGGCGGCCCTGGACGCACCACACCGACGGGCTGGTCCTGGCGACCGGCTACTCCCCCACGCCGCCGCGGTTTCTGGAGGGGATCGCCGACGAGATCGACCGGGACGAGCAGGGCCGGTACCGCGTGGCCCGCGATCGCACCGTCGACCGGGCGCATTCGACGATCCACGTCCAGAACGCGGAGGAGCACACGCACGGCCTCACCGCCCCGGACCTGGGCATGGGCGCGATGCGCAACAGCATCATCCTGCGCTCGATCTGCGGGCGCGAGGTCTACCCGGTCGAGACGTCGATCGCGTTCCAGCAGTTCGGGGCTCCTGCCGGCGGCGCCGACCCCACTCAGCCCGCCCCCGCCCACGATTCGCCGACCACCCGGCAACAGGAGGCACGATGAGCCACCCCGTCAGCACCGTCCAGACCCCGGTCAGCACAGTCCATACCCCGGCCGGGATCGTCACGCTCGAGCCGCTCGCACTCGGTGGCGCCACCGACAGCACCGACACGCTCCGTACGCTGCACGCCTGGTTGGATCATCCGGGATCGTCCTACTGGGGCATGCAGGGGTCGACACCGGTGCAGGTCGAGCAGTTCCTCCTCGACTGGTCGTCGGGCCCGCACCGGTGGGTGCTCATCGTCCGCATCGACGGTCTCCGCGTAGGCCTGGCCGTGTTCTACGACCCCGCCGAGGTCGAGCTCGACGGCCGGTACCCGCACGAGCCCGGCGACTTCGGCATGCACCTGCTCGTCGCGCCGACCCGCACCCCGGTCCCCGGCACGACGGCCGCGGTCATGGGCGCCATCTGCGAGGCGGCGTTCGCGATTCCGATGATCGGCGGCTCGCCGGCCCGCCGGATGGTCGTCGAGCCCGACATCCGCAACACGGCCGTGCACCGGCTCAACGCCCGCGCCGGCTTCCGCGAGGCGGGCCCGGTCGACCTGCCCGACAAGACAGCGCTGCTCTTCTTCTGTAGTGCCGCTGCGTTCCGCGGTTCGGAGATCGGCGCCGAGACGCGGGTGATCTCGTCGTCGTCGCCGTCGGAAACCCACGCCGGACACGCTCATCTCACCGGACACGCCATGCGCCGCGCTCACCGTCACCTGTGCGTCAAGGCCCTCGCCGAGTTCTCGCACGAACGGCTCCTCGCGCCCGTCCACGACGCCGCGACGGACATCTACGCCGTCCGCGCCGGCGACGAGCGGTGGACGTTCCGCGCCCGCGTGCTCCCGCTGGAGCACTGGGCGATCGACGAGGCGTCGCTGCGTCGCGAGGTCAACGGAGCGCCGGCGGAACCGGACGCGCAGGAGCTCATCCTCTCGCTCGCGCCGGAGTTGGGGATCCCGGAGACGCTGCTCGGCGTCTACCTCGAGGAGATCGCCGCGACGCTCGGCTCGGCCGCGTTCTGCCTGCACCATCGCGACCGACCCGCGCAGCAGCTCGCCGAGTCCGGTCTCCAGGAGGTCGAGGGGGCGATGACCGAGGGCCACCCCGGCTTCGTCGCCAACAACGGCCGCGTGGGCCTCGGACTGACAGACAGGCACCACTACACGCCGGAGTCCCGCTCGACGGTCCGGCTCGTGTGGCTCGCCGCGCGCCGCGACCTCAGCCACCTGGCCACCGTCGCCGGCCTCGACGAGGACGAGCTCTACGCCCGCGAGTTCGGCGCCGAGGCCCTCGAGCGGTGCGACGACCGGCTGCGTGCGCTCGGGCTCGACCCCGCCGGATACCGCGTCCTGCCCGTCCACCCGTGGCAGTGGGGGCACAAGATCGCGGTGGCGTTCGCCCCCGACCTCGCGCGCCGCGACCTCGTGTACCTGGGCGAGTCGGACAGCGAGTACCGGCCGCAGCAGTCCGTGCGCACGTTCTTCGACGTCACCCGCCCCGAGCGCGGCTACGTCAAGACCGCCCTGGCCGTGCAGAACATGGGCTTCACCCGCGGCCTGTCACCGAAGTACATGCACGACACCCCGGCGGTCAACGACTGGGTGGCCGGGATCGTCGACTCGGACCCCGTCCTGCGGGCGCTCGACTTCGGGGTCCTGCGCGAGGTCGCCGCGGTCGGCTACACCGGCGACGCCTATCACCGGGCCGCCGCCGCGGGCGTGTCCGACGCGGGTCCGCACACCAAGATGATCGCCGCTCTGTGGCGGGAGAGCCCGGTCCCCCGGTTGGCCGACGGCGAGCGGGCCGTCACGCTGGCCTCGATGCTGCACGTGGACCTGCACGGGCGTGCCCTCGCCGTCGAACACCTCGAGCGCTCCGGCCACGAGGCCCGCACGTGGCTACGCGCGCTGCTCGACGCCTATGTCCTGCCGGTCGCCCGTTGCCTCCTCGCGCACGGGCTCGTGTTCATGCCGCACGGCGAGAACGTCATCGTCGTTCTGGGCCCTGACCACACTCCGCGGCGCACACTGTTCAAGGACATCGGCGAGGAGGTCGCGATGGTGCGCGACCTGCCGCTGCCCGACGGCATCGAACGAGTCCGCCACGTCCTGGACGCCGAGACCGCCGCCCTGAGCATCCAGACCGACGTGATGGACGGGGTGCTGCGCCACCTCGCCGCGATCCTCGACACCGCCGGCGTGCTCGACGCCGAGGCGTTCTGGGATGAGACGCGCCGGTGCCTGGAGGTCCTCGCCCCTGGTGACGCGGGCGACGACGGCGACGACGGCGAGGTGCACCGTCCCACCTGGGAGGCGCTGTTCGCCCCGCGGTTCAAGCATTCGTGCCTCAACCGGCTGCAGTTGCGCAACACCAGGCAAATGGTGGCCCTGACCGATCAGGCCGGTTCTCTGCAGTTCGCGGGCACGCTGGCGAACCCGCTCGCCGCGCGCTCCAGGGAGACGGCCGACGAGGCGACGGGGCGACAGGGCGCGGCGCCCGGCGCTCGCGGCGATGCGGCACCGCGCCGGCAGCACGACCCGACACCCGTGGGGTGACGGTAGCGTCGACCGTGTGAACGGACGGGAACTCCAGAAGTGCGCGGCCGCGAGGGCGCGTGAGCTTCCGGCGTCCACCCTGGAGTTCCCGTTCGGCCCGGACTTCGACGTGTTCAAGGTCCGCGGCAAGATGTTCATGTTCCACGCCAAGGTCGAGGGCGAGCCCCAGGTGATCCTCAAAGCGCTGCCCTCGGACTCGATGTCCCTCCGCGCCGCGCACGCCGACATCACTCCCGGCTACCACATGAACAAGCAGCACTGGATCTCGCTGCATCCGGGCGGCACCCTGACCGCCGAGATGGTCGACGAGCTCGTCACCGAGTCCTACCGTCTCGTCGTGGCCGGGCTGCCGAAGGGCCAGCAGCCCGTCGAGCCGGAGACCTTCGGCCGCGGCCAGCGGGCCTGACCGCGGCTGGGCCGGTCGGCGCGGCGGCCGCTGTCCGGCGCGGGCTCTCGCCGTCTCGGCTCAGTTCGCAGGCGACAACGACGTCTCGGTCAGCGAGCCGAGCTGCTCGCCCACCGATCCCTTGACCGACTCGGTGGCCGACGAGGTGTCGAGCTGATCCGCCAACGAGCCGCCCACGAGCGGCACTCCGCTGAGGACAGCGCTGACCGATCCGTCGACGTCTCCTGCCAGCAGGGCGTCGGCGGACCGTGCAGCGGGGTTGAGGACCGCGCAGATCACGCCGACCGGCACCTGCAGCGGGGCCCCGATCGCATTCGCGGCCAGGCCGGCGGCGCTGCCGACGTTGCAGGCGAAGGTGGCCGCGGAACCGAGCGGCCCCGAGGCGTAGCCGGGCAGCGACCCCGTGACCGAGCCGGGAAGCAGCTCACCGAGTTCGCCCAGCTGGCCGGTCTCGCCGTCCTCGGCGCCGGCACCGCTGCCCCTCTCGGCACCCGTACCGTTCTCGCCATCGGCGGCCGCGGAGCCCGGGATCGAGCCGGTGTCCGCAGGATCAGAGCTCTGAGCTGCTGCAGTGCCCGCCGAGGCGACGAGCAGGGCCGCGGCCAGTGCGCCGACGTACGCGATTGACTTGGTCATGGTGAGCCTCCGAACTCCGGTGCGTCGGGCGGTCTCCCCCGATCAGTTAATGAGGGTCCCATAAATCTCGAGCCCCCGAAGCGTCGTTGCCAATGCGTGGTCTTTCTCAGTTCCACCCACGTAGGCCTTGTGGTGTCGAACACGTGGACGTAGAATAGAACACGTATTCGAGACGGCCGCGGTGCGGCCGCACAGTTGATCAC
>NZ_BCSL01000043.1:0-27371 GCF_001570845.1 Dietzia papillomatosis NBRC 105045
CCTCGGCATACGCCCGAGTGGCAATCCGCCGAGGCCGCCCGGACACCGCGCACGACCGAAGGAGACGCATGTTCATCCACAAGCAGAAGCTCCAGTTCCAGTCGAAGCCCGAGAAGCCCGACGCCGTGTACGCCCGCAAACTGCAGGAGGTGATCGGCGGCCAGTACGGCGAGATCACCGTCGCCATGCAGTACAGCTTCCAGGCGTGGAACGCCCACATCCCCGGCAAGTACCGTGATCTGCTGTTCAGCACCGCGGCCGAGGAGTTCGGCCACGTCGAGATGCTCGCGACGATGGTCGCCCAGCTGCTCGAGGACGCCCCGCTCGGCATCACTGAGGCCGCCGTCCAGAACGACCCGGCCGTCGCCGCGGTCATCGGCGGCACCGACGTCCAGCACGGCATCGTCGCCGGCGCCGGTGCCCGTCCCGTCGACTCCATGGGTAACCCGTGGTCCGGCTCGTATGTGACCGCCAGCGGCAACCTGCTCGCCGACATGTGGTCCAACGTCAACGCCGAGTCGCAGGGCCGCGTCCAGGTCGCGCGGCTGTACCACATGACCGACGATCCGGGCATCCGTGAGCTGCTGTCGTTCCTGCTGGCCCGCGACACCATGCACCAGAACCAGTGGCTCGCCGCGGTCAACGAACTCCAGGCCGAGGGCCTGGAGGAACTGCCCGTGCCCTCGAACTTCCCCAAGTCGAAGGAGGCCGCGGAGCACGCGTACACGATGTACAACTTCTCCGACGGCGCCGCCGCGGCCGAGGGCTCGTGGGCCTCGGGCCCGACGCCGGACGGTCATGGCGAGTTCTCGTACTCGCCCGAGCCGCTCGAGGGCCCGCCGATGCCGCCGCCGACCCACCCGGACGCCCGGTTCTACGGCACCACCGAGCTGCCGAACACGGTCGAGAAGGCCGCCGGCACCGTTCAGGACAAGCTGAACAAGGAGTAGTCGCCGCGGGAGCGCCCGCGCGGCGGCCCGGCCAGATGAGAGCGGGCGCATCCGGTGTGTACCGGATGCGCCCGCTTTCTCCTGCGACCCTGACGGGACTCGAACCCGCGACCTCCGCCGTGACAGGGCGGCGCGCTAACCAACTGCGCCACAGGGCCGTGCTTTTCGCACGAGAGGGAACATTAGCGGAAAGAGCGGCCCGAGGGGAAAACGGGCCCCGCGGAGGTGGCGCGGCGCTCGCGATCCGGGCGCCTCACCCGGTCCAGAGGACGAGCATCGGTTGGCTCGAGATGAGCTCTCCGCCCTGGTAGATGCTCATTCCGGACGCGTCGATCGAGTAGAGGACGTCGTTGTTCGTCACCACCGCCCCGCTCCTGGTGACGGTGGGGTCGTCGATCTCCACACCCGCTCCGCCCGACGAGCCGCGGTAGTAGTACCGGCCGTTGTCGGGGTTGACGCAGATGGAGAACGACGCCTGCGTCGTGCGTCCGATCATGGCGGCCGGGTCGCCGGCGTTGCAGCGGGCCTGGCTGTCGGAGAGCCATCCGGACGAGTCCGCCCCGACGGGCTGGCCACCGCCGCGTGGGAGCCGGGGCGCCGGCGCCTCGCGGGTGACGGTGACGGTCTCGCGTGGCGGCGGGGTGGTGTAGGCGGTCTCGGTCACCGGAGGCGGTGGCGCCGAGGTCGACGGCGAGGACGACGACGACGAGGACTGCGCTGCCGCGACGCCCGGCCCGTCACCGGGGATCCCGCCCGGGCGGAGGGCGAGGTAGGCGATCGCTCCGAGGAGGCCGACCGCGAGGACCGTCAGTACGGCGACGAGGGCGATCACCGCGCCGGGGGTCCCCCGCCGCGGCGTGGGCTCGTAGCCGGAGGTGTGCCACTGCCCGTCGGGCCCCCACCGTCCGTCACCGGAGTTGTACGTCATCACCGACTCCCCTCATAGGCAGACCGTAGCGGTGCGCGCCGGTTGTCGGACGATCTCCGCGTCACCCGCGGTCACCCGATCGGCCACTCCCCGATCGCGGTGAGGTCCTCCGCGGCCGCGGTCACCGCGGTGGGCTCGCAGGCGAAGCCGACGGCCTCCGATCCGTCAGCGAGGGTCACCCGGCCGAGCTGCATGGGTCTGGGCAGCTCGTCGAGGAACGCGCCGAGCGCCGCCGGGGACATCGTCCACCTCTCGCCGAGCAGTTCCGCGCCCTCGGCGTGCCGCAGGACGCCGGGCTTGGGCGGGTCCGTGTCGAGCCGGTACATCCGGTAGTCGGCGCTGGACCGCACGACGCCACGCCAGACCGCGCCGCGTCCGGTGAGCTGGTGGTCGAGTGGGCCGCCCCGGCGGTGGGCGCCGAACACCACCAGGTCCACGGTCGCCGCGCCCGCGCGCAGCGGCCACGGCTCGAGCGGCTCGGTGGCGGCCTCGCGCTCCCCGGCGAACTCTGCCGCGAGCGCCGCCGCGATGTCGGCCACCACACCGTCGTGGAACGGCCTGCCGACCACCGTGATGCCGAACGTCGCCGTGCCGCGGTCCGCCTCGTCCACCTCTCCCGCCGGGACGGCCACCGCGCAGAGGTCGAAGAGGTTGCAGAAGTTCGTGTAGGTCCCCACCCGGCTGTTGAGGGCGACCGGGTCCGCCTGCACCTCCGCGAGCGTCGGATGGAACGGCGCCGTCGGCACCAGCAGCGCCGACGCGCCCAGGCGGTCGAGCTCGGCCAGGGCCTCGTGGCGCAGCGCCTCGACGGTCCGGCGGTCCCGCAGCAGGTCCACCGCCCGCACGTCGCGGGCGGGCGCGATGATGCCGCGGACGGTCGGATCGATGCCGGCATCGGCGGCCCCGTCGGCCCCATCGTCGGCCCCGTCGAGGAAGTCGCCGACCGCCTCGTACCGCTCGGCGACGAGCGCGCCGTCGTAGAGGAGCCGGGCGGCGGCGAGGAACGGCGCGAGATCGATCTCCACCACGCGGAACCCGCGGTCGTGGGCCGCGTCGACGGCCGCGGCGAACGCCTCGGCCCAGCCGGGCGCCATGGCGGTCAGCTCGCGCGGGACCGCGATCGTCGCCCCCGGCGCCGCGGCGAGTTGGGCGTCCGCGGGCCAGCTCCGCGTGCCGTCGCCGCCCGCCATCACGCCGGTCGCACGGGAGGCCGTGCGCACGTCGCGGGCGAAGATCGTCACGCAGTCGTAGCTCGCGCAGGCCGGGACGATCCCGTCGGTGGAGACCACGCCGAGGCTGGGTTTGATCCCGACGATGCCGTTGAGCGCGGCGGGGATCCGTCCCGACCCGGCGGTGTCGGTGCCGATCGCCAGATCGCAGATGCCCAATGCGACCGCCACCGCGGATCCCGAGCTCGACCCGCCCGAGACGTGGTCCGGCCGGTGCGCGGCCCGCACGGCGCCGTAGGGGCTGCGGGTGCCGACCAGTCCGGTCGCGAACTGGTCGAGGTTGGTCACCCCCACCACCACAGCACCGGCCGCGCGCAGGCGGGCGACGGCCACCGCGTCCTGCTCGGGGACGTAGGCGAACCCCGGGCAGGCGGCGGTCGTGGGGATCCCGGCGACGTCGACGTTGTTCTTGACCGCCAGCGTCATCCCGGCGAGCGGCCCGCCGGCGGCGAGGGAGGCCACCATGTCGGCGACCATCGCCTCCCGGTCGCGCACCTGCAGGAACACCTCCGGCCGGTCGGCCTCCGCGAGTCGGGTCAGCACGGCGTCGACCCGCTCCGCGGCCGTCTCACGGAGTCCGGCTCCCGTCGCGGCGCTCATGCGCTCAGCTCCCCGCTGGCGGCCCAGCGCGCGAACTCCTCGGCGCGGGCGTGCTCCATACGGCGCCGGGCGGAGGCGATGGAGTCGGCCTCGCGCTCGCAGAAGGCGTTGTGCTCGGCCAGGGAGAACGTGCCGTCGGTGATGTCGACGCGCCCGCGCCCGGCGGCGGTGTCGGCCCGCAGGTCGGCCAGCTCCTCGGAGGTCACGGGGTACCAGGAGATGCGGTCGAAGTGTCGCAGCAGCCACGGGTGCTCGGCGTCGAAGCCCGGTGCCGGCTCCGGGTGCCGGTGGTTCCACACCTGGGTGGTGCGGCCCACGAACTGGTAGCCGCCTGGTCCCTCCATGCCGTAGATGCACAGGTACGCGCCGCCGATGCCCACGGAGTTCTCGGCGGTCCACGTCCGGGCGGGGTTGTACTTGGTCGTCACCAGGCGGTGACGCGGGTCCAGCGGCGTGGCGACGGGCGCACCCAGGTAGACGTCCCCCAGGCCCAGGACCATGTACTCGGCGTCGAAGACTGTGCGGTAGACGTCGTCGGCGGTCTCCAGCCCGTTCATCCGGCGGATGAACTCGATGTTCCACGGGCACCACGGGGCGTCGTCGCGCACGCCGTACATGTAGCGCTCGATCGCCTCCCGGGTGGCGGGGTCGTCCCAGCTCAGGGGGAGTCGGACGTGACGGCTCGGCACGACCAGCGACTCGGCGGCGGGCAGGGCGGCCTCGGCCTCGCGGAGGGCGTCCAGGGTCGACGACACGGTGCTGCGCCCGGGGGTGATCTTGACCTGCAGCGACCGGATGCCCGGGGTGAGGTCCTGCTGTCCGGGCACGGGGTTGGACAGCAGGTGCAGGTAGAGGGCGTGCGCGCGGGCGCGGAGCTCCAGGTCGAGCTCCATCCGCCCGTATTCGACCAGGACGTTGTCGTCCCCGCCTCGGCGGTAGGTGATCTCGGTGAGCCCGTCCGCGGTGTGCCCGCGGCCCAGCACGCCGTCGTCGCGGTCCCCGCCGTCGCCGAGGACGTACGGACGGCCCGCGCCCCGCGAGCCCCCGGCGCCGACCCGGTCGGGCACGGCGTCCACGCGGACCCGCACGAACCGCACGGTGTCGCCCGGCGCCAGTTGCCCGAGCTTCCACCGGTCGCTGCTCACCACCGTGACCGGGCAGACGAAGCCGCCCAGGCTCGGGCCGTCCGGGCCGAGCAGGATCGGGGTGTCGCCGGTGAAGTCCAGCGCGCCCACCGAGTAGGCGTTGTCGTGGAGGTTCGACGGGTGCAGCCCGGCCTCGCCGCCGTCGGGCCGGGCCCACTTCGGGCGCGGGCCCTCGAGCCTCACGCCGGTGCGGTCGGAGTTGAAGTGCACGGTGTAGGTGGCCGCGTACAGCTCGTCCATCCCGGCCCGGGTGAGGAACTCGGGCGCGCCGTGGGGCCCCTCGGCGACCGCGACGTGCCAGTGGTGGCCGATGGCGGGGATCTCCTCGGCGCAGATCCGGCGGGGTGTCGCGGGCCCGGGCTCACCGACGGCGAGCGTGTCCCCCGCGGCGAGGGCGCGGCCCTCGTGCCCGCCGAACCGCCCGAGGGTGAAGGTCGACGACGACCCGAGGTACTGCTCGACGTCGATCCCGCCGCGCACGGCCACGTAGACGCGCATCCCCGGTCCGCTGATCACCGGGATGTCCAGCACCGACCCGGCCTCCAGGGCGACCGGCTTCCACTGGGCCACCGGCCGCCCGGCCACGGTGGGCCGCACGTGCGCGCCGCCCACGCACACGGTGACCGGGGCGTCCGCCCGGAGCCGGAGGCCGCCGCGCGTGCACTCCAGGCCGGCGGTGCCCTCGGGATTGCCCACGGCGATGTTCGCCAGCCGCAGCGACTGGTCGTCCATCGCTCCGGAGGGAGGGACGCCCACCCCCCAGTACCCGACGCGGCCGGGCCAGTCCTGGACGGTGGTGATGAGGCCGGGGGCGAGGATCTCGAGGCTGGTCATGGCGGGTGCTCCTGTGGTGACGGGTGGCGGATCAGGCGGTGACGATCATCCGGACGGGCGTCGGGTCGAAGCCGTTGCACGGGTTGTTGATCTGCGGGCAGTTGGAGACCAGCACGATCACGTCGCGGTCGGCGCGCAGCGCCAGGCTCTTGCCGGGCGCGGACCGGCCGTCCACGATCCCGAGCGTCCCGTCGGCGTCGACGGGCACGTTCATGAAGAAGTTGACGTTGGGGACCAGGTCCCGTTTGCCGAGACCGTGCCGGGCGCCCTCGCGCAGGAAGTTCTCCACGCAGGCGTGCTGGTGGCGGGTGTGGTGGCCGTAGCGCAGGGTGTTGGACTCCTGCGAGCAGGCGCCGCCGAGGGTGTCGTGGTTGCCCACCTCGTCGGCCGTGATCGTCACCAGCGGCTCGCCGGCGTCGTCGCGCAGGACGCTGCCGGTGGTGAGGAAGATCGAGCCCTGGGCCGCGACGGTCGCCGGGGCGCTGTAGCGGCGGGTGGTGTCGTGCGCGTCGTAGAAGAGGGTGTCGACGGCCTGGTTTCCCTCGAGGTCGACGATGGTCAGTGACTGGCCCGCGCGCAGGACGCGGGACCAGGCCGCCCGGGCGGGCACGGTCTCGTCCGCGATCACGGTCGTGTCGGCGGGCACGATCCGATCGGCGGTCACTGTCTGTGTCATGGCGGTTCTCCTCAGGAGGTCGGGGCGAGAGCGGCGGCGCGGTGGGCGGCCTCGGAGTTGGCCAGGGCGCGCCGGTACTCCTGGTCCTGGTCGACGCCGGGGAAGGTGTCGGCGACGAGGGCGTCGAGGTCCTCCGGGGCGCTCCAGGCCAGGAGTTCCAGCGTCCCGGCGTGGTAGTCCGGTGACGGGTCGAGCGGGTGGTCGGCCACCGCGACGGCCACCACGACCGGCAGGTGGACGACGAGGTCGACCGCCGCGCCCGGGCCGGCGTTCCCGGTGGAGACGAGCGTGCCGTCGCCGTCGACCCGGACGCCGTGGAAGAACGACACCGGATGGGGCAGGTCGCGCTCGGCGAGACCGTGCTTGAGCCCGGCCAGCAGCAGGAGTTCGCGCCCGGCCGGCGAGTCGGACTCCGGTGAGCCGGCCCCGTAGCGGGCGGCGTTCCCGGCGAGGGTCGAGGCCCCGCACAGCGCGTCGTGGTGGCCGGAGCCGTCCGCGACGATCGTCGCGAGCACCCGGCCCTGGTCCGACAGGAGAGGGTGGCCGGTCCCGAGGTAGGCCTGACAAGGCACCTTGACGGTGTCGGCGGTGTTGAGCCGCTCCCAGGGCGCGTCCGCCCGCCACATCATGAGCGCGGCGCACGCCGTACCGTCCCTGTCGGTGAGGCGGATCCGGGTCCCGCGCGCGAGGACGACCGCGGTGTAGCGGCCTCCCGGGATCGACTCCGCCCAGGTGAGGCGGTCCGCCGGCACATCCGCCGGGGGGTGCGGCCAGTCGGTCGCGGGGACGACGGGCATCGAGTCGGTGATCTCGCCGGCCTGGGAGCGGGCGTGCTCGCGGGCGGCGGCGGTGGTGGCGGTGGCGGTGGTGGTCATGAGGATGTCAGTGCTGGTCATGAAAAGGTCACTCTCCGATCCGGACGGGGTTGGGGTGGGTCTTGCCGCGGGGGAAGCACAGGACGCCGACGGCCACGACGGCCACGACGGTCCCCACTCCGGCCCAGCGCAGCCAGGGCGTCTCGCCGGAGGGGTCGAAGATCTCGGCGCGCGGCCAGGCGAGGTTGACGGTCATGAGCAGCCCGTAGGCCACGGCCAGCACGTTCACGGGGATCCCCCAGCGGCCGAGCGAGAACACGGGCCGGCCCTCGGCGTCGGTGGGCTGCGGCCCCGCGGGCCAGCCCTGCAGGCGGCGCAGCAGCAGCGGCGCCGTCACGCAGAGGTAGGCGAGGTAGATGAGGATGATGCAGACCGAGGACAGGGTGGCGAAGATCGCGGAGTTGCCCACGTTGACCAGCAGGATGGCCATGCAGGCCAGGCCGATCAGCACCGACGGCACGACCGGGGCCCCGGTGCGCGGATGGACACGCGAGAGGGCCGGAGAGAACGGCAGCCTGCCGTCGCGGGCCATGGAGAACATGAGCCGGGACGACGCGGTCTGGATGGCGAGCGTGCAGATGAGGATCGCCACCACGACGTCGGCCAGCAGGACCTTGCCCCAGAAGTTGCCGAGCACCGAGTTGAGCACGTACGGCAACCCCTCGGTGGCCAGGCGCCCGTCGGTCAGACTGGGCGCGGCCATCAGAGCGCCGAGGATCATGAGCCCGCCGCCGATCGCCGACGCGGTGAGCGCCATCCGGATGGTCCGGGGCGCGATGCGGCGCGGGTTGACGGTCTCCTCCGCGAGTTCGCCGGCCGAGCCGAAGCCCACCATGACGTAGGCCGCCATGAGCCCGGAGATGACCCACGACCAGATGTACCCGGGCTGCTCCGCCAGGCCCGCGGTGTCGAAGACGACCTGCGGCCCGCGGACGGCATGGGTGAACAGGGCCAGGACGACGGCGGCGACGCCGACGATCTCGCACGTCACGCCGATGTTGTTGACGTAGGACATCTACCTGACGCCCACGAGGTTGATCACCGTGGTGATCACCAGCAGCACCGAACCCAGGAGCACGGCGTTGGCCGCGCCGGAGGGCGAGGTGAGCGCTGGGTCGTCGCCGATGAACTGGAAGCCTGACCAGATGCTGGGCAGCACCACCTGCAGGGCGATGGCCGCGGCCGAGGCGGTGACGATCTGGGCGAGGATCATGAACCAGCCGCCGAACCAGCCCACGATCTCGCCGCCCATCCGGCGCGACCACTGGTAGATCGCGCCCGAGAGCGGGTACCGCGCGGCCAGTTCGGCAAAGCACAGGGCCACCAGGAACTGGCCGGCGAACACGATCGGCCACGTCCAGAAGAACGCCGGGCCGCCGAAGCCGAACCCCAGGCCGAACAGCTGGAAGATGGTGGTGAGGATGGAGACGAACGAGAACCCGGCCGCGAACGAGGCGAACGTCCCGAGACTGCGGTGGAGCTGCTGTTCGTAGCCGAAGTCCGCGAGGTCGTCGTGGTCACCCCGGCGCTGCGGAGCCGGGGCGGTGAGTCCGGTCGGATCGCTCATGTGGCGGATCTCCTCTCGGGGCGGGGGCGGCGCTGATTCCTGTCAGGCGATAGTTTTCTCGGCGCGCATGACACCCGGGTTGCGCGATGTTTCGTTCCCATTAACAGGCCCTCACGCCGCCCCCGACCCCGCCCGCAGGGGCGCTGACGTGGTCGAATGTGCTCATGACAGCCGCCCGCCCACCAAAGGTCGACCGCCCACGCGCGTGGTCCGACGGGTTGCGGCGCGAGCTGGCCGCCCGGCTCGATCCGGCCGTGGCGACCGCGGTGTGGGTGACCGGATCGGTGGGTCGCTCAGAGGCCGTCCCCGGGAGCGATCTGGAATCCCTCGCCGTCGTCGTCGACCCCGACACCCGCGCGGTACGCCGCGCCGTGGCCGCCACAGACCTGTCGGGCGCGCCGTGGTTCGCCGAGACCTCCGCGGCGTCGGCCGCCGACCCCCGCCTGGTCCGCACGGCCGCCGGGTGGTCCGCCGCCGCCGACGGCTGGGCCGCCGACCCCGCCCGCGACCTGGGGGTGGTCCACCTGGGCCTGCTCGCCGACGCCCGCCCCCTGACCGACGGCCACGACGACCCGGAGTTCCTCCCCCGGCTGGCCGTGCGGGCCGTGCGCGCGCACCCCACGGTGCTCGCCGACGTCCTCGCGGACGCCCTGGCGACCCGGGCGTCGGTACCGTCCCGGCTCCGGGTGCCGACCCGCGCCGATCCCGTGGTGGACCTCAAGGCGACCGTCCTCACCCCGGTCGTCAAGCTCGCGCGGTGGGCCGCCCTGCGTGCGGGGGTCACCGCCACCGCCACCGACGCGCGTCTCGACCTCGCCGCCGATCCCGACGTCCTCCCCGCCGACCGGTGGGAGTCCCTGCGCGAGGCCGCCCGCGTCGCCGCCGGGCTCCGGTGGGAGGTCCGGCTCCGCGCCGACGCCGACGGCCCCGGGACCGACCGGGTGCCGCTGTCCCGCCTCACCGCCGCCGAGCGCGCCGGGCTCCGGGCCGCCGCGCGCGAGATCGCCGGCGCGCAGCGCACCCTCGACTACCTGCGGTCGACCGGCCAGTTCCGGCAGCCCGGATGACGCGCCACCCGGCCACCGCCGCGATGCTCGCGGTATCCGCGCTCGAGGGATGGCGCCCGGATGACGACGACGACGAGGTGCTCGGACTCGTCGACCGGGGCGTCTCCGGTCGGCTGATCCGCCTCCGCGTCCTGGAGGCGATACCCGCGGAGGCCCGCCGGCGACCCGGGCCGCGGGTCCTGGCCCGTCGCGCCCCGTACCTCTACCGGGGGACGCGGGTGCTGCAGAACTCCCTCGGGATCACCTCGGCCGGGGCTCTCGCGCGGGCGGAGGCCCTGCTCGTCGTCGCCGCCGGGGCCCGCCTCCTCCGCGCCCCGGGGCCCGCGCCGGGGACGGTGTCCGACGTCCACGCCGCGCTGTTCGGGGACGTGTACGCCTGGGCCGGGCGGCCGCGCATCGTCGACCTCGGCAGGCAGGGATCGGTGTTCGCGCCCGCGTCCCGCGTCCCGGACCTCGTCGCGCCCCTGGAGCGGCCCGCGCGGATCGTCGCCGACGCGCTGGCCTCCGCGCCGGCGGCCGCGTCCCGCCGGACGGTCGCCGCCCTGGCGCTGGCGGACTGGTACGCGCGGTTCAACCACGTGCACCCGTTCCGCGAGGGCAACGGCCGCGCGGCCGCCGTGGCCGCGACGCTCGCCGCGCGCTGCCACGGCCTCGACCTGGACTTCGGCCGGACCTCGCGCGAGATGTGGGTGCAGGCCGCCGTGTCCTCCATGCCCACCCCACCCCGCCGCTCGGTCGATCCCACGGCGCACCGGTTCGAGTTCCTCCGTGTGACGATCGACGGCAGTGTCACTATGGACCGGACCCCGACCCGGAGGACGCCCTGATGTACTCGCCCGGCCGACCCCGCCTCGTGGACCGGCGGCGCCCCGGGGCCACGCCGGCCGACGAGATCCTCGACGCCGCGGCGGAGCTGTTCACCACCCGCGGGTACACGGCCACCTCCACCCGGGCCATCGCGGACGCCGTCGGACTCCGTCAGGCGTCCCTCTACACGCACTTCCCCACCAAGGCCGCGATCCTCCGCGCGCTGCTCGACGCGACGGTGGCCCCGGCGCTCGAGCACGCCCGCCGGCTCCGCGCCGGGGGCGGGGACCCGCGCGAGACCCTGCTGACGCTGGCGACGCTCGACGTCGAGGGCCTCCTCGCCTCGCGGTGGAACGTCGGGATGCTCTACGTGCTGCCCGAGGTCGCAGGGGACGAGTTCGCGGAGTTCCGGGACGCGCGCTCGGAGCTCCGGGAGATCTACCGCGAGCTCGTCGCCCTGTGCCGCCCCGACCTCGACGCCGACGATCCGGCGCTCGACCTGCCGTTCCGCGTGGTCGAGGCGGTGATCGCGCACCGCCAGGACCACCCGTCGGCCCCCGTCGACGCAGCGCGGTGGGGCCGGGCCGCGGCCCGGGCGGTCGGACTCGGGTGATCGGCCGTGTCGGACCCGTGGTGCACCATGGCGGTGTGACCGGATCCCAGGCTCATCCCCCCGCCCTCGTCGCCGAGGTCCGCCGCCTCCGGGCGGCCGATCCGCTCGGCCGGATCACCGTGATCGTGCCGTCGTTCGGGGCCGCCCGGGACCTGGTCCGCGCGCTGGCCCTGTCCGGCGGCGCCGTCAACGTGGCGGTCCGGACCGCCGCCCAGATCGTCGACGAGCTGTCCGCACCGGTGCTCGCCCCGCGGGCCGCGGTGCCGTTCCCGCTCCTGGCCGCCGCCGTGGACAAGGCGCTCGACGCGGATCCGGGCCGCCTGGCCGCCGTGGCCGCCGAGCCCGTCACCGGTCAGGCGGTGGCCCGTGCGTGCCTGCGCCTGGGGACCGTCGAGCCCGGGTCGGTCGCCGCCGAGACGCCGCTGCACTCCGAGGTGCTCCGCCTCGCCGGCGAGGCGCACGAGATGACGGGCGGCGCCTACTACACGCAGCACGAGGCGGTCACCACCGCGCTGGAGCGGCTGGACGACCTGGGCCGGGTCGTGCTCGCCGCGCCGCTGCGGGGCACGCACGCCGAGCGGAGGTTGCGGGTCGCGCTCTCCGAACGCGGCGTGACGCCCGTCGCCGGCACCGGCTCGGACCATCTCGCCTCCGCGGCGGAGCCCGCGTCCGCGGACGCGGTCACCGGGACCCACGTCCTGCACGCGTCGGACTCGGACGACGAGGTGCGGGCGGTGGTCCGCTTCGTCCGCTCCCGCCTGGCCGAGGGGGTCCCCGGCCACCGGATCGGGGTCTACTACCCGTCCCCGGACCCCTACCTGCGTCTGCTCCACCGGGCGTTCGCCGAGGCGGGGATCGCCGTGTACGGGCCCTCCGACTCGACGTTGGGTCGCTCCCCCGCCGGCCGGTCACTGGTGCGCCTGCTGCGCCTGGACACGTCGGTGATGCCGCGGGCGGAGTTGCTGTCGATCATCGCCGAGGGCTCGGTCACCCCCCTCGACGACTCGGGGGTCGCCGTGTCGTCCCGGCGCGTCGAGACCCTCACCCGCACCCGGTTCCCGGTGATCGGCGGCGGCGACTGGGACCGGTTGGACGAGCACCTGCGCACCGAGCCGGAGGCATCGGGCGAGTCGGAGGTGCTGGGTGAGTCGGACCGCGCGGCCGCGTCCGCCCTGCTGCGGTTGATCCGCCTCATCCGGTCCGGTTTGGCCGCGGTCGACGCCGCCCGCACCTGGACGGAGGCCGCCGACGCGGTGCGCGGCCTGGTCACGGCGGCCTTCCGGCAGGGTCCGGACCGCGCGGCGGTCCTCGCGGTGGTCGGCGCCCTGGCCGACCTCGACGCCATCGCACCCGCCATCACCCGGGACCGCGTGGCGGGCGCCGTCACCGCCCGTCTCGATCCGGTGGGCGACCGGGTCGGCGAGGAGGGCGCGGGCGTGGCCCTCGGGCCGATCGACGACGCCGTGGGCCGCGACCTCGACACGGTCTGCGTGGTGGGGATGGCAGAGGGTCTGCTGCCCGTCCTCCACGCGCCCGACCCGCTGCTGCCCGAGGGGTCCGTCGAGCCCCCGTCGGCCGAGGTGCTCGACGAGCGTTACCGCGTCCTCCAGCTCGCGCTGGCCGCCGGCTCCGAGCGCCGGCTGTGCTCGTTCCCCCGCGGTTCGATGCGTGGCGGTGGTGACCGGATCCCGTCCCGCTGGCTGCTCCCCACGCTCTCCCGGCTCGTCGGCTCACCCGTCCACGCCACTCGCTGGCAGGAGGACGTGGCCGGATGCGCTGCGGTGATCGGCGTGTCCTCGTTCGTCGACGGGGTCCTGGCCCCGCCCGCGGCCCTGGGGACCGATCCGGCCACCCGGACGGAACTGCGGCTCCGTGACCTCGCCGCCGGCGGGTGGCGCACGCGTCCCGACGCCCCCGCGCTGCTCGCGGCCGCCCACGAGATGCGCCGCGACCGCCGACAGGGCCGGTTCACCCGGTTCACGGGCGACGTGTCGTCGGCCGCCGACCTGCTCACCGTCCTCGAGCAGCCCCTCTCCCCGACCCGGCTCGAGGACTGGGCCCAGAGCCCCTACCTGTTCTTCCTCTCCACCGTCCTGCGGGTCCGCACGCTCGACGATCCGGCGGCGGACATCGAGATGGACCTGCGCGACTACGGTGACCTGGTCCACGCGATCCTCCAGCGGTACGTCTCCGCCCGGATCGAGAGCGGCTCCGGGCCGGACCGGGATCTGCTCATGGCGGCGCTCCGGCACGAGTGCGAGGCCGCGATCGCCGCCTCTCCCGGCCTGGTCGCCTCCCTGTGGCGTCGACGCGAGATGATGCTCGCCGCCGAGCTCGACCGGTGGTTCGCCGAGGACAGCGCCGACTTCGACGCCGGCTGGCGGCCGGCCGCGACGGAACTGGGGTTCGGGCGGTCGGACGGCGACGGCTCGGTTGTCGAGATCCCGTTCGAGGTGTCCACGTCCACGGGCGCGGCGACGGTGCTCCTGGCCGGGTCGATCGACCGACTCGACGTGCGCGCGGGCACGCAGCGCGTCACCGACTACAAGACCGGCAAACCTCCCGAGGCGGAGGCCCGCCCGACCGCGGACGATCCCACCCTCCGCGGCACCCGCTTCCAGCTGCCCCTCTACGCCGCGGCCGCCCAGTCCGCCGGGCGGGCACCGGTGAGCGGGGCCCGGTACTGGTACTGCACCGAGCGCGGGGAGTTCGAGCAGATCTCGCTCGACATCACCGAGGACGTCATGGACCGCGTCCGCGAGGACGTCGGCCACCTGATCGACGCCCTCCAGCGCGGGTGGTTCCCGCTCAAGGGTGGCCGGGGCTCCTCGCGCGATCTGGCGAACCTGCTCGGCGGCGACGAGCTGGACCGCGCATGGGAGAAGCTGTCGGGCCAGGAGCCGATCTCGTCCCACCCCGCGTTCGCGGGCCTGGTCGCCGCGGTGACCACCGAATCCGAATCGGAGACGACCTCATGAGCCAGCTCCCCGACCAGGCCGCCCGCGACCGCGTCGAAACGGACACCGCCGCCACCCTGTTCGTCGAGGCGGGGGCCGGGACCGGCAAGACGTACGCCCTCGTCCGCCGTCTCAGCACCCTCCTGCTGGACGACGCGGTGCCGATCGACCGGATCGCCGCCATCACGTTCACCGAGAAGGCCGCCGCCGAGCTGCGCGACCGGCTGCGCGTCCACCTGGTGGAGCGGCGCGCGGAGGGTGATACCCGCGCGGACAAGGCCCTGGCCGGGCTCGACACGGCCGCGATCGGGACCCTGCACTCCTTCGCGCTGCGCCTGCTCTCCGAGAACCCGCTCGAGGCCGGGATCCCGCCCAAGGTGACCGCCCAGCAGGACACCGCTGAGGCCGCGGCCGTCGAGGCGCTGTGGCAGGAGTGCGCCACCGTCCTGTTCGGCAGCGGCCCGACGGCGGAGCGGTCCGGCAACCTGGCACGGGCCGTCGACGACATGCTCGACGCCGGCGTCGGTGCGCGGGCATTTCGTGGGGTGGTCGAGGCGCTGCACCGCGACTGGGACCGCCTGCCCACAGAACCGCTCTATGCGGGCCCCTCCGAGCTGTCCGCGTCACCGGACCTGGCCGAGGTCATTGCCGGAGTCGGATCGATCGTCGGCTGGAGGGATTCCTGTCAGGACGAGACGGACAAGCTCTACGCGGTCCTCGATGCCTACGAAGGCTGGCTGGCAGACCTTCAGCATGCTGTAGACGATCCGACCGTGACGCCGTCTTGGACGGATCTACTGGGAAGCCCGCTCAAGGCCGGCAACATCGGCAAAAGCACGAACTGGGGTGGGGCCGAGGTCGTCAAGGACATCAGGGCGGAGATCAGAGACCTCTCGTCAGTATGCGAGAAGATCCTCGTCGACCACTGGCTCCCGCGGATCACCCTCGTCCTCGACGCGTTGATCCCCGTCGTCCGCAGGCATGCCGACGAGCGGCGACGGCACGGCACGCTCCAGTTCCACGACCAGCTGGTCCTGGCGCGTGAGCTACTGCGCGATTCCGAAGTCCGTGCACGCGTTCGGGCACGTTACCTGCGGATTCTCATCGACGAGTTCCAGGACACCGACCCCATCCAGCTGGACCTGGCAGAACTGCTCACCTCCGGGCCGGGAGGATCGGGGACGGAGCCCGGGCGCCTGTTCACCGTCGGCGATCCCAAGCAGTCCATCTACCGCTTCCGTCGCGCCGACATCACCACATATCTACGCGCCCGGGGCGGATCGGCCACGGGAACCCAGGGTCCTGATGTCGAACGCCTTAGTACCAACTTCCGGTGTTCGCGCCCGGTACTCGAGTGGGTCAACGACGTATTCTCCGAAGTCCTCACGGCGGCCGACGGGATCCAACCCGAGTACCGCGCTCTCGAACCGGCGCCCGGTCGCCCACCCCACGATCCGTCGCACGGACCCCGTCCGTTCGTCTTCCGCTCAGAGGAGGTTCCCGAGCACTGCCCTCCCGAGGCGAACGAGACCACTCGTCGTCACTGGGCCGAGGCTTCAGATGTGGCGCGGGTGATCGCCACCGCCATCCGGGAAGGATGGACTCACGAGTCGAAGAACGGTGAGCACACGCCCCTTCGCCTCGGTGACATCGCGATCCTCCTGCCGTCTCGCGGAGCGCTGCCCATGCTCGAGACGTGCCTCGATCACGCCGGGATCGACTTCCGGACCGAGGCGTCCTCGATCGTCTACGGGACGCCGGAGATCCGAGATCTCCTGTTGGCCGTCCGCGCCGTGGCAAACTCCGCCGACGAGGCGTCACTCGTGGGCGCGCTGCGCTCACCCCTGTTCGGTTGCGGGGACGACGACCTGTTGCGCTGGCGTGCCGGTGGCGGCGGCTGGGTACTCACCGCGCCCGCCCCTGACGACCTCGCGTCCTCGCCGGTCGCCGAGGGCATGCGGTACCTCTCGGCCCTCGGCCGGTCCACCAGGCGGCCGGGCGAACTCCTCGAGAGGCTCGTCCACGACCGGATGGTCTTCGAGTCCGTCGCCGAGTCCCCCAGGCGGCGCGACCTGTGGCGGCGGATCCGGTTCGTGATCGAGCACGCGTGGCAGTGGGAGGAGTCCGCCTCCGATCCGGCCCGCGCCGACCTGCGGGAGTACGCCGACTGGGCGATGGCCCTGACCGCCGAGGACGCCCGCGTGCCCGAGGCCGCGATCCCCGAGATCGGCGTCGACGCGGTGCGCATCACCACCATTCACGCCTCCAAGGGTCTCGAGTACCCGATGGTCATCGTGGCCGGGATGAGTAGAGGCTGGCCCAACAGTAATGAGCGGCTCCTGTGGACCGAAGACGATCATCCACGGCCGGCCGTCTCGTTCTCCGCCGCCGTCCGCGATCCCGCCTTCGACTCAGCTGCCGGTCTGGAAAAGCTGCATGCTCGCGCGGAACGCATCCGGCTGCTGTATGTGGCCACGACCCGCGCTGAGAGCCGCCTCGCGGTCTCCGGTCAATACGCGGCCACCCAAAAGGGCAAACCGAGAAGCGACGTATGGGCTTCTCTGCTGGGATCTGTCATCGAGGAGCCTGACGCGCCCGCGCTGGTGGAGTACGGCGAGAACCTGCTCGAGGCGGCGGCCGCGCCGGAGGTCGACGTCCCCGACGAGGCCGGGTGGACCGAGCGCACCCGCCAGATCGCGGCCCGGTCCGCCGAGCGTGCGGGCTGGTCGGCGACCCGCATCGTGCATCCCGACGCGGTGGACGCCACACCAGTAGATGAGGACGTCGAGCGCCAGCCGTCCCTCCCCCAGCAGCTGGCCGCCGCGCTGCGGGAGCGGTTCGCACCGGCCCCGGCCCGGCCGGAGGAACTGCCGCCCAGGCCGAGGTCCACACCGATCGCCTCCGGGCCCGACGTTGGCACCGCCGTGCACCACCTGGCGGAGCACACCGATCTCGGTCGCCTGCTCGGACCGGCTGCCGACCCGGACTCCGCGATGGCGGACTGGGATCGGTGGGCGGCCGACCAGCTGGTCGCCCTCGGACTGGGCGGTGGCCTGCAGGGCAGCCGCAATCCCGAGGCGGTCGCCGAGATGGTCTCGGTCGCGCGCACCGCGCTGACCTCCGAGCCCGTCAGGCGAGCGGCGAGCAGGACGCACTGGGCCGAGTTGCCCGCTGCCGGAGCCCTGTCCACGGCGGACGGGGCGCGGGTAGCGGTGGACGGTGTCGTCGACCTCGTGGTGCAGGAGGACGACGGATCGCTGTCGATCAGCGACTACAAGACCGACGTCGCCGTCACCACCGGCACCGTCGACGAGTACCTGCTGCAGTTGTGCGCGTACGCCGACCTCCTGGGTGGCTCCACCGGCAGGGCCGTCTCGCGGATCGAGTTGGTCTTCTGCCGAGGAACCCGGCCGACGGTCGTGGCGCGCGACCTCGGCTGAGTCGTGCGGGGCCTCGGTGGAAGTGCGGCGCCTCGCCTGGGGCGGCCGTGCGGCAGGGCCTCAGCCGAGGTTGCTCCACACCACCCGTCCGCCGGCGACCGCCGCCAGCGCGGAGTCACACGGTAATCCCGCCGTGAACGCCTGGTACAGCTCCACCAGCAGGTCGACGACGGAATCCCACAGCCGGTGCAGGGGTTGCCCACCGCCGTACGCCCACACCGAGCCGGCGACGGGGCCGCCCCGGTACGACACCGCGTAGCCGAACCCGCTCCGCTCGGCGATCGGCCACAACCGACCAGCCCAGATCGCGTCGCCTCCCGGCTCGAACCCGAGGACGCCCGCACCCATCGCGTCTTCATACCGGGCCGCCTGCACGTCAAAGCCGCGCTCAGTGGTCAGGGGCTCCGCGAACGGCAACAGGCCCTCCACCGAGTCCAGTCCCGTGCGCCGCAGATGCCACAGCAGGGTGCGGATGCCGGTCTCGTCATCCACGCCGGACCCGTCCAGCAGAACCCCGCTCGGGCTTTCCGAGCTGCGCGGATCGTCCACCGCCACCACCGCCGGCGCCGGAGCGGGCACCCGGAGGAGCTCGGCGAGCGCGTCACACAGCTCGCCGATCTGCTCGTCCAAGACCGCCGACGCCTCCTGCTCGACGGCCACTGACCGGCGCCCCGGGCGGGAGGGCCCCGCCGGGGCGGCGGCGATGGGCGCCGGATCGCGCGGCGCGGCGAGATCGTCTGTGGGAGCCGGATCGGAGACCACGTCGCCCCACGACGCGGCCATCGCGCCACTGATCCGGGCGAGTGCGCCGTCGAATTCGGCGCTCCACTCGTCATCGGGCCCTGCGGGGGCAGGAGAATCGGAGTCAACATCTGCGGGAGGCGGTGCTGCATGGGCGGGTTCCGCGTAGGCGAGGCCCGAGGCGGCGGATTGCCCGTCGCCGGGCGCCGACTCCTGGACACCGCCGTCCGCGGGGACCGCGGGCAGCACCCCGGTGACGTCGGCCAGGAGCTCCAGCCGGGCGCGGCGTCCGCCGGCCAGCCGCTCGCGTTCCGAGCGGGTGAACGACATCACCGGCAACGTGAGCAAGAGCGCGGCCTGGCGTCCCGTGAAGCCGAAGTCGCGTTTGAGGGCACGGCGCGCCTCGACGGGAGAGTCGGCGTCGTGGATGACGGCCATCACCGCGTTCAGGTCATCGCAGGCGCGGAGGATCGCCTCGGCCTCGTCCCACGCCCGTCCGACCTCGTCGGATGGCTCGAACCACCCACCGATGGCACCGGCAGCGCCCACGTCAAACCCCCCAGGCAGTCACACGATCCGGACCCGAGCCCCCTCGGATCCCCGGGCATCCTACGCCCAGCCATAGGCCGGTGGTGGGTCGGAGACAGGGCGCGCCCAGAGGGGCCGGAGAGACGCGAGTGACACCGCTGTGACGGACCTCTCCGCGTGCGGAAAACGCTGTGTACCAGCGGGGACGGGGCCGCCCGACGATCGCGCGCGAGGACGGTAGCCCGGTGCGAACGCCGGTGCGTACGGTCGAGGACATGAGCGAACGCCTGATGATCCGGGACCGCGAGGCCTTCCCGGATGAGCGCCGAGCGGAGCCCGCGCGCCCGGACGACGGGCTCGCCGGCGGCGCGAGCGGCAGGGCCGGCGCGAGTGCTGGGGACAGCGTCGGCGCCGGCGGGAGCGACAGCGCCGGCGGGAGCGGCCATGCCACGGTGTTCCCCGCGCCGTTGACGACCATCGCCGCCGCGCTCGTCGGTGGGTTCCTGGGCCTCGCGGCCGTCTACGGGGTGGCCGAGCGGCTGGCGGACACGCTGGCCGGTGTCGCCGCCGTGGTGATGATCTTCGCCGTCACCCTGGCCGGGCCGCGCGTCCACGCCGGCGCCCGGACCGAGGTCGGACGCACCGTCGCGGTGGTGCTGCAGTCCGTCGGCTTCGGCGGCGTCCTCGGCGCGCTGCTCATCCTGACCTGAGACTCAGCGGGAGCGGAGCCGGGCCGACAGGTCGTCAACGACCTCGGCGTCGACGCCCGCGCCCTCTACGAGGTAGCGCCTGGCGTCACCGAACTCGCGGGCCAGGGCGTCCAGCGAACGGCGCAGGTTGGCCTCCTCCACGCCGATGAGGACCTCGACCGCCTCGAGCTGCTCGGGCATCGCGGACTGCACGTGGGCCCGGATCGCCGCCACGAAGTCGGCGGACATCTCGCGGGTGAGCAGGTAGTCGGCGACGACGTCCTCCTCCCGCACCCCCACCAGCAGCTGCAGCAGGGCCGACACCCAGCCGGTGCGGTCCTTGCCGGCCGTGCAGTGGACGATCGCCGGCCCGGGGGACTCCGCCAGGACGCTCACCGCGCGACCGAACGCCCCGCGCTCGTGGTCGCCGAGGACGAACCGCTCATAGGTCTCGGCCATCTCGCGGCGGGCCTCCTCGACCCCGACCAGGCCGGTCGTGGTCAGGGTCGCGGCGGACGTGTGCCCGCCCAGCACGTCGATCGGCACATACTCGGCGCCGGCGGGGATCACGTCCGGCTGCCTGTCGATCTCCGCGCCGGTGCGCAGATCGACCACCGCGGTCACGCCGAGCCGCTCGAGGATCCCGAGATCCTCCTCGCCCACGGACAGCGCGGTGGACCGGAAGACGACACCGCGGGTCATCGAGCCGGACGGCCTGAGGGCGTACCCGGGGCCGGCCACGTCCCGGAAGTTGTGCACGCTGCTCAGCCGGATCTCCCCGACCCCGAGCCCGTCGGGGCGGAGGCCGACCTCGTCGTCGTCGCCATCAACACCAACACCGATGCCGCCACCAACCCCGACGCCCGGTGCCGCGCTGCGGTTTCCGCCCGGTTCCGCCACCATCCCACGCCCCTCACGATCCCGGCGCGCCCGCGCGGCGCGCCACGCCTCGTTCCTACCCGATCGAGCTCAGCGACAGCGTCCGGACGGAGGCAGAACAGCCGCCCGGACACGTGCGGCTGACACGTGTCAATGGTGCCGCCTGTTTCCGGCGTAGAACGGGTTTCCATGGCCTATTGTGCGATCTCATGAGTAGAACAGATTTCAATCCCGGCCACGCCATGCAGCACGAGACGTTCGGCGACATCCTGCTGGAGCGGTCGACCGACGATCACCCGGGACTGCTGTTCGACGACTCGTCGTGGACCTGGCGGGAGTTCGTGGCCGAGGCCGCCGTCCGCGCTGAGATCCTGCGCGGCTGGTCCGACGAGTACTCCTCCTCCTACGCCGAGCGCCCCGACCCTTACAAGCGCCTCCACGTGGGCATCCTGCTGGAGAACGTGCCGGAGTACCTGTTCACGCTGTCCGGCGCGGCGCTCGCGGGCGTCACGATCATCGGCATCAACCCCACCCGTCGCGGCGCCGAGCTCGCCTCCGACATCCGCGGCGTGGACTGCGACGTGATCCTCACCGACGCCGACGGCAGCGCGCTGCTCGACGGCCTCGACACGGGCGCCGTCGCCTCGTTCGACATCGACTCCGAGCAGTGGCGCGGCCTGCTCGCCGACCACGCCGGCGCCGAGCCCCGCCTGCACCCCGAGGACGCGCGCGACCCCCACACCCTGCTCGCGCTGCTGTTCACCTCGGGCTCCACGGGCGCGCCCAAGGCCGTCATGTGCTCGACCGGCCGCATGGCGATGCTCGGCACGATCAACTACCGCGGCCTCGTTCGCGACGACGTGGCCTACAGCGCGATGCCCCTGTTCCACGGCAACGCCCTGTTCGCCGCCTTCGCGCCCGCCGCGTACGTGGGCTGCACGTTCGCGATGCGCCGCAAGTTCTCGGCCTCCGGCTTCCTGCCCGACGTGCTGAAGTTCGACGCGACGTACTTCAACTACGTCGGCCGCTCCCTGTCCTACATCCTCGCCCAGCCCGAGGTGCCCGAGGAGAAGCAGACGTGCCTGCGGGTCGTCTTCGGCACCGAGGCCTCCGTCCACGACCGCGTGGAGTTCGAGCGCCGCTTCGGCGTGACCCCGCTCGAGTCGTACGGTTCGAGCGAGGGCGGCGTGGTCATCAGCCACACCGAGGACACCCCGCCCGGCGCGCTCGGCGTGGCCGGCGCCTACATGGACGTCGCGATCCTCGACGAGGACGGCAACGAGTGCCCGATCGCCGAGTTCGACGACGAGGGCGGCCTGACCAACGCCGGAGAGGCGATCGGCGAGATCTGCAACCTCACCGGCGCCAAGCTGTTCGAGGGCTACTACCGCAACCCGGAGGCCACCGCCGAGCGCAACATCGGCGAGGTCTACCACTCCGGCGACCTGGGCTACAAGGACGCGGACGGCTACTTCTACTTCGCCGGCCGCTCCGGCGACAAGATCCGCGTGGACAGCGAGAACTTCTCCGCCGGCCCCGTCGAGCGGATCCTCGACCGCTTCCCCGGCGTGCTCGTCGTGGCGGTCTACCCGGTGCCCGACCCGCGCACCGGCGACCAGGTCATGGCCGCCATCCAGCTGGAGCCCGGCGTGGAGTTCGACGCCGACGCGTTCACGGAGTTCTGCCGCACCCAGCCCGACATGGGGACCAAGTGGGCGCCCCGGTTCGTTCGTATCATGAAGGAGATGCCCGTCACCGCCACCCGCAAGATCTCCAAGCCCAGCCTGCGACGCGAGTCGTGGACCGAGCCGGGCGAGGTCTACCTGCGCGGCGGCGCCGACAAGTCGGATGACGTGTACCGGCCCCTCACCGACGCCGACCGCGAGGCGCTGCTCGCCGAGTACCAGCTCCACGGCCGTCGGCCGGCGGGGGTCTGACAATGCGGGCCCGGCGGACGCTGCGCGGGGCGTCCGTCGGGCTCGGCCGGCGCGCCGATCGCGGCCTTTCCCGGCCCCGCGCCGCGGGTGTCGACATTCGGTGACGCTCCCGCGCCGGCGGTGGGCCGACGGCCCCGACAGGCGCGATCACCGGCCCCCAACGGCAATACCGCCGGCCCCCGAACGCAATATCCGGTGGCCCCAACCTTCCACCGCCTCGCCCGGCAACTATCGGGCGTTGAACCCCGCGTCCACCGAGAGCGTCATCCCGGTGATGTGCTTTCCCGCATCGCTGACGAGGAAGGCAATCGTCCTGGAAACATCGACGGGTTCGATGAATTCGACGGGCATGATGTTGCGGACAGCGTCGAAGTCAGCGTTCGGATCACTGTAGAACTGCTCGATGATCGTGTTCTGGATCATCGGTGTCGCCACACCGGTGGGGTGGATGGTGTTGACGCGGACGTTCTGCGGCCCCAGCCAGTTGGCGTAGTTGCGCAGGAGCCCTACGACGCCGTGCTTGGCGGCGGTGTAGGCGGCGTTGATCCCGCCCCTCCCCCCGGTTCCCTTGAGACCCTGAGTGGAGCTGGTGATCACGATCGATCCACCCTTGTTCTCCAGAAGGCCCGGCACCGCCGCCGACACTGTGTTGTGCACCCCTGTGAGATTGACGTCGATAACGTCGAGGAACCCCTGGTGTGTGTTGACGTTGACACCTAACGGCATGATGCCGGCGTTGGCCAGCACGATGTCCGTCCGCCGTCCGAGCTTCTCCTCACCTGCCTCGAGGGCCGAGACCACTGCTTCCGGATCGCGGACGTCCGCGTGTACGGCATGGATCCGCCGCCCGAGCGCCTTGACCTCTCGGACGGTGGTCTCGAGATCGTCGGGCGTCGACATGTCGTATTCGACGGTGTCGATCTGCGAGCAGAGGTCGATCGCGATGACGTCAGCGCCCTCTGCGGCGAGCGTGACAGCATGGCTTCGGCCTTGACCGCGCGCGGCTCCGGTGACAAAGACGACGCGCCCATCTAGTGATCCCATTGCTCTCCTTGTATCGATTCCAGCCGCTGCGTACCTGTGCAGTCGGTGCATCGAACGTAGGGCGCACGGAAACAAATGTGATCCGCATCTCCCGCAGAGCGGGACCGGCCGGCGGCATCGGCGATGCTGCCTGGCCTGAGATTCTCCTGAGACATATCGCCGACTCACATTGCCCCGCCAGATGGCGCCTGCGGCTCGGGCCGACCCGGTATCGACGCCGTCGGCCTTCCAGCGGTGGTCGTCCCGGAGCCGCGCTTGTCCACCCATCCCTTCAACGCAAACCGCGGGAGACCCCGAGGTGAGCCGCGATGCCCTCGCGCGTGGCGCCAGGCGGCGATTCGTACAAGTCCACCGCCCGCCGACGAACCTCGTCCGTGTAGTTCTTCCGTGCTATGTCATGGATTCCCGCTTCCCCCAGTACCGTGCTGGAATCAGCATGTCCACGATCCAGGGTCACGGCCCCCTGTCCGCCGACCCGTCAGGGAAGGCAGCCAGGGGGGTTCCCTCGGTCCACCGCGCCGCGCCCCGGTGTAGGGGCCTTCAGTTCGTGGGGACTGTGGGGGCGTCCAGGTAGACAGTGGATCCGGTGGCCCGGAACTGGGCGGACTTCTGCTGCATCCCGGCGATTGCTTCTTGCTCTTCGGCGCCACCGAACTGGTTGCGGATGTCTTGTGAGATGCGCATGGAGCAGAACTTCGGCCCGCACATTGAGCAGAAGTGCGCGGTCTTGGCCGGCTCGGCCGGCAGCGTCTCGTCGTGGAACGCCTCGGCGGTGTCGGGGTCCAAAGACAATGCGAACTGGTCTCGCCACCGGAACTCGAACCGCGCCTTCGACAGCGCATGATCTCGCTCGGCCGCTCCGGGGTGGTTCTTGGCCAGGTCCGCGGCGTGAGCGGCGATCTTGTAGGTGATGACCCCGGTCTTCACGTCCTCTTTGTTCGGCAGCCCGAGATGCTCCTTGGGGGTGACGTAGCACAGCATGGCCGTGCCATAGCGAGCGATCTCCGTGGCCCCGATCGCGGAGGTGATGTGGTCATAGCCCGGCGCGATGTCGGTGACCAGCGGGCCCAGGGTGTAGAACGGGGCTCCGTGGCACAGTTCCTGCTGTCGCTCGACGTTCTCCCGCACCAGATGCAGCGGGATGTGCCCGGGGCCCTCGACCATGACCTGCACGTCGTACTCCCAGGCCCGGGCGGTGAGCTCGGCCAGGGTGTCGAGTTCGGCGAACTGGGCGGCGTCGTTGGCGTCGGCGATCGACCCCGGGCGTAGCCCGTCGCCCAGGGAGAAGGCGACGTCGTAGCGGGCGAAGATCTCGCAGAGTTCGTCGAAGTGGGTGTAGAGGAAGTTCTCCTGGTGGTGGGCTAGACACCAACCGGCCATGATCGACCCGCCCCGGGAGACGATTCCGGTGACCCTATCGGCTGTGAGCGGCACGTAGCGCAGCAATACTCCGGCGTGAATCGTCATGTAGTCCACACCCTGTTCGCACTGCTCGATCACGGTGTCCCGGAAAATCTCCCAGGTCAGTTCGTTGGCCTGCCCGTTGACCTTTTCCAGAGCCTGGTAGATCGGCACGGTGCCGATCGGCACCGGCGAGTTGCGGATGATCCACTCGCGGGTGGTGTGAATGTCATCGCCAGTGGATAGATCCATCACCGTGTCAGCTCCCCACTTGGTGGCCCATTGCATCTTGTCCACCTCCTCGGCGATCGAGCTGGTGACGGCTGAGTTGCCGATGTTGGCGTTGATCTTCACCAGGAAGGCCCTGCCGATGATCATCGGCTCGGCTTCGGGGTGGTTGACGTTGGCCGGGATGATCGCCCGCCCTGCCGCCAGTTCGGACCTCACCAGCTCGACGTCGCAGTTCTCGCGCAAGGCCACGAAGCGCATCTCCTCGGTGATGATCCCCGCGCGGGCGTAGTGCATCTGCGTGACCGTCCGGCCCTCTCTGCCCCGGAGAAGCACCGGAGTCGCGCCTTTCCACTCCTGGGAGGCCTCACCCCGCCGGATCGCCGAGCGGCCGTCGTCGAGCAGATTCCGCTCCCGACCCTCGTACTCCTCCACGTCCTCGCGGCCCCGGATCCACGCGGCCCGCAGCGGCGGGAGCCCGACCACCGGGTCACTGCCCGGGCCGGCTGTGCGGTAGACCCGCACCGGGGCGTTCGGCGCCCCGCCCGGAGAATCCTCCAGGGCGATCTCGGTGACCGGCACTCGGAGATCATGTTCGGTGTCGTGGACATACGTCAGTGCGCGCGATTTCGATGCACTCATGTGAGGTGCTCCTACTTCCTTCGCCGGCATTACCCGGGCAGGTTCGACGGTCGCAGGCTGCTTCAGCCCGATCTCAGCCCCTGCATTAGGGCTCCCGTGTGGACAGACCCGACGTTAACAGCCCACGACAACCGCCACCACCCCGGCCGAGCGGAGAGAAGGCGCTGACCGGGGGCATCTGCACCGCCGGTTCCTGCGGAGTAGAAACGGAACGCATACCAAAGGCCACCGGTGCAAACCGGCCCTTCCGGAATCAGATCAGAGGATCGGGTGAGAGGCCATGCCGAAGCCATCGACCGTCTACGAGTACATCGACGCAGCACCACCGCTCGGCCGTGCCCTTCTCACCGAACTCCGGTCCCTTAGCCGCGAAGCGGTCCCCGATGCAGTCGAGCAGATCAAGTGGGGCCACCCGGCCTACGTCCATCCCGACGGCGTCATCTTGTTCATGTTCAGCGGTCACAAGGCTCACGCCAGCGTCGCCTTCACCCCATCCACCAAAGCTGCTTTCGAAGCCGAGCTCACCCGGTACCGCACTGGCAAAAGCACCGTCGCCCTGCCATACGGCACCCCACCGCCTCGCCCACTCCTCACCAGAATGATCGAGTACCGGGTGCGCGAACACGAACACGACGGCGTCAACTGGATGTGACCGCACGCGGAATCGTCACCGGCCAGACGGGCCGGCTGACGCGGGTCACCGCGACCGGCGAGGTCGAAGACCGATAGTCGCGCCGCGCGCAGGTCGGCGTGTCCAACGGGATCGCGATCGAGGGTGGCTCCGCGTATGTCACCCAGTCGACCACGCGCACCGTGGTGTTGGAGGTGCCGTCGGACCGTCCGAGGGCGACGACGAGGGAGCTCACCACCCACTCGAGATCATGCAGGCAACTGGGCCGCTAGTTGTACAAGATGTACTATTGCTGGCATGGTCACCACGACGCTGAGCTACTTCCGCGCTCATCAGAGCGAGTTACTCGATGCCGCGCAGCGGGCGCCGGTAGAGATCCTCAGCCGGGGCAGCCGTCGTCGCGCCGTTGTCGTCTCGCCGGAGTTCTTCGACCGCGCCCTACAGGCCCTGGAAGATCAGGTCGACATGAAAGCCGCGGCTGCCGCTCGCCGCGAGAACGACAGCATCTCCCACGAAGACCTCATGGCGGAACTGGGCCTGTAGACCAGCGCCCCCGCTCGTCTGAAGCCCTATTCGATCTCCTATAAGCCCTCGGCTGCCAAAGCCCTGCGCAAACTTCATCCCACCGAGCAGAAGCGAATCGTCCGGGCGATCGAGGCGCTGGCCGGGACACCGCGACCGCCCGGAGCGATCCAACTCGCCGTAGGTGACGGCGAACTCCGCATCCGCGTCGGTGGCCATCGCGTCATCTATGACATCGAAGACGAGGCCCTCGTTGTACTCGTACTACGCATCGGCCACCGCGGTGACGTCTACAAGTGACCCCATCCCCACGCTGGTTCACGATCTTAGTGAGGGTCCAACCACGCGAATGCTCCACCGCCCAAGCACTCAAACTCATTCTCGACATCCTCCGGCAGCGCCCCGGCCAGCGTCGATGCGGCGCCGAAAGCAGACCAGCGG
>NZ_BCSL01000044.1:0-27210 GCF_001570845.1 Dietzia papillomatosis NBRC 105045
GGGCCCGACCAGCCATTACGTTAACGCCGATAACTTATCTAATGTAAAGCTGTAGTTTGCGTATCGCATCAGATGAATCATTCGCCGAACCTTGAGCAGCCCCTCGTGCGCAGCTTCAGGGTCGGTCCCTACCTGCAGAATCATCTTCTCGGGGCGACGTCACCGTACAGACGCAGCCCGGACGCCGCGCCTGTAGGAGGCCTCATCGTACACCTCGACACGTTCTTGACCTGCATGAATCATCATTCCGCCTCATCTGATGCATCATTGAATCAGCAGGTGAAAGGGACTACCGAAGGCTTGCGATGCGCTTGGGCGGTCGCCCCTGCCAGCGCTTCGGGACGCGAACACGGCCGGAGCTGATACGCAGACCTTCCGCCAAACGATGCCGAGGTGCGCATACCGCGAACTCGACCCGTCCCGAACAGCTGACACGTCTGTCCACTATTGGCGATTCGCTGGACGAGGGCGCGGAATGACCGCGATTCGATATTGTGTCTTGGCGCGGGCTGCCCCGATCGCGCGGGTGCACACCGCGTCCCTGGCGGGCGATGACCCGGCCATCATGCTCACCGCGCCCATCCCGGCCACGGCCGAGGCCCTGCAGAAGTCCGGTCTGTCGCTCGACGACATCGGGCCCGGCGGGCCGGCTTCGGATCCGGCTTTGGCTTTGGCTTCCCCTCGACGATGTTCTCCGAATCCGTCGACTCCACCCGAAAAATTCCAGCCAAACTCGCCCAACCGAGTCCGCATCCTCCCGCGGCTGCCGATCAGCGCCTCTCCCCCGCCGCCACCCGAACGGCCGGGCTATCTCACCACCGGTCGGCGACACCCCGAGCCCGTATTGATTCTGTCCGAACTCGACACGACGATCGGCGAGTTCATCAGCGACAAGTATCACCACCGCACCCACCCGGAGATCTACGAGAGTCCGCACCGGGCCTGGCTCGGTGACGGGTGACTTTCTGGTACTTGACTTTACTGTAACGTAAAGCGGTATGGTGTGGCCCATGACACAGATAGAGCTGCCTCCCGTGATGGAGGTCACCTCGCTCCGGGTGCAATTCAGCGGAATTGTCGCCGTGGACGACGTGACCTTCGACGCCCGAGCCGGGCAGGTTCTCGGGCTCATCGGCCCCAACGGCGCGGGCAAGACCACGACCTTCAACGCGATCACCGGGATGGTCCCGTCCACGGGGACCATCGCCTTCAACGGGACCGAGATCTCAGGAATGCGAACCGAGCAGATCGCCCGACTCGGCATCGCCCGAACCTTCCAACACGCGGCCGTCGTCCCCGAGTTCACTGTCCGCGACAACGTCCTCATCGGCGCCCACCGGCATGGCCGCTTCGGCTGGATCCGCAGCGGGCTCCGCCTCGGTTCCGCGAAGGAGGCCCGTGAGGCAGCCGAGCGCGCCGACAGTGCCATCGAGAGGCTGGGCCTGCAGTCCATCGCCGATCGCACCTGCTCCGAACTGGGACTGCCCAACCTCAAGCAGGTCGAGCTGGCCCGGGCCATCGCCTTCGAACCGCGCGTCCTCCTGCTGGACGAACCGGCCAACGGGCTCACCCACTCCGAGGTCGACGAGCTCGCCGAGAAGATCGCCGGCCTGCACCGCGACAGCGACCTGTGCATCGTCCTGGTGGAGCACCACATGGGGCTCATCCGCGCCGTGTCGGACAAGCTCGTCGTCCTCAACTTCGGTTCCGTCCTGGCCCAGGGCGAGCCGAACGAGGTCTTGAGCCGAGCCGACGTCGTCGAGGCCTACCTGGGGGTGGGAGCGGCATGAGTGCACTCCTCGACGTCCGCGGCCTGAACGCGTCGTACGGAGCCATCCGGGTCCTCCACGGTGTCGACCTCAGGGTCGCCCCCGGGGCCATCACGCTTCTGCTCGGCGCCAACGGCGCCGGTAAGACCACGACGCTCCGCGCGATCAGTGGGACCGTCAAGGCCACCGGCTCCATCAAGTTCGAGGGCAAGGAGATCCTCGGCCGTGCGCCGTCCACAATCGCTCGCGCCGGCATCGCCCATGTCCCGCAGGGGCGCGGCACCTTCGCGGAGCTGTCGGTCCACGAGAACCTTCAGACCGGTGCGATCTTCCGCAAGGACCGAGCCGCCGCGACCAAGGAGATCGACCACTGGTTCGAACGGTTCCCTGTCCTGGGCAAGCGGCGCAGTCAGCCCGCCGGGTTGCTCAGTGGCGGCGAGCAACAGATGCTCGCCATCGCCAGGGCCATGCTCAGCGCCCCTAAGCTCCTCATGCTCGACGAGCCATCACTCGGCCTCGCGCCCAAGATCGTCCGCGAGATCCTCCAGTTCTTCGGGGAGATCAACCGGGAGTCAGGCATGGCGATCCTCGTTGTGGAACAGAACGCAGAACTCGCCCTTGAGTTCGCGCACCACGGGTTCGTCCTCGAAGTCGGACGCACCGCCCTCGCCGGTACGGCCGAGGAGCTCAGCGGTAACCCGGCCGTCCAGCAGGCCTACCTCGGAGGGGAGATCGCCAAATGAACGCCATTTTTAACGCCGACTACTTCCAACTCAACATCGTCCTGCAGAGCCTGATCAACGGCTTGTCCAACGGCGTCCTGTACGCCTTCCTCGCACTCGCCCTGGTCTTCATCTTCAAGACCTCCAATCAGCTGAACTTCGCCCAGGGCGAGATGTCGATGGTCGGGGCGTTCGTCGTCTTCACCATCTCCAGTCTCCTCGGCGTGAACGTGTGGGTCGCGATGCTGCTCGCCATGGTGGTGATGTTCCTCATCGGTGCCCTGGCCTGGCGGTTTCTGCTCAAACCGGTGCCACAAACCAGCTCCTACGCCCCGTTGATCGTGCTTCTGGGCCTCTTCCTCCTCTTCAACGCCGGAGCTGCGGCGATCTGGGGTACCGGCACCGAGCGGGGACTATCCCCGCTACCCAACGGCCTCGGTGACCAAGTCGAACTCCTCACCGGCGTCCCGGTCGTCCACATCACCTACTTCACGCTCGGCGGCATCGCCCTGCTGTTGGTGACCTTCACTGCGATCGAGCTGTGGCTGAACAAGACCAGGATGGGCCTGGCATACCGAGCGGTGACCTCCAACCCTGAATCGGCCACCTACCTCGGTATCAGCCGCACCCAGCTCCTCACCATCGGCTGGGGCCTCGCCGCCGCCATCGGCGTATTCGTGGGCGTGTTGTTCTCTCAGCAGGCCGGCATCCTCCACAACAACCTGCTGATCAACGGCCTACTCTTCGGATTCGCTGCAGCGGCACTTGGTGGATTCGACAGTCTGCCCGGCGCCCTTATCGGCGGCCTGGTGGTGGGGCTGCTCGAAGCGACCGTCCCCAGCGCCATCAACTTCCTCGGCCCGGAACTCAACGTCGCCGTCGCTCTGGCAGTGATCTTCCTCGTCCTCGTCCTCAAGCCCAGCGGTCTCCTCGGATCGGCAAAGGTGGTCAGACCATGAATTCCACGGCAACAGCGCCCGCACCACACGCGGGTGCGACCGGCGCCGCCCCAGTGCCGGCCCCGCAGTCCAGGACCAACAGACTCCGTGCCCTCGCGCGTCGGCCGTTCGTCACCGCCGGTCTGCTCGCAGTGGTGGCCGTCGCCATCGCGTTCGCCCGTCCCGACTTCGAGTTGATCAGCTTCTCCAAGGCGGTCGTGTACGCCGTGGCGATCCTCGGACTGTCTGTGGTCGTCGGATTCAGCGGTCAGCTCTCCCTCGCCCAGGGCGCTTTCGTCGGACTCGGCGCCTACACAGGCGCGATCCTCGTCGCCGACTACAACTGGCCCATCTTGGCGACCATCCCGGTGGCCGCGGTGCTGGGCTTCCTGGCCGGCTGTCTACTCGGCCTGCCTGCGCTCCGCGTCAAGGGACACTACCTCGCCACCATGACGCTCGGACTCGCCATCGTGTTCCCGATGATCATCAAGCGATACTCGGACTTCACCGGCGGAGCCAACGGCAAGTTGGCCCGCGTCGACCTGACGGCGCCCGAATGGCTCGCCCTCACAAACACCCAGTTCCGCTTCCTCGTCATCTGTGCGATCGCCGGGCTGTGCTTCCTGTTCGTCTCCAACATCGCCCGCTCGCGTGTCGGCCGGGCGATGGCGCTCATCCGCTCCAACGAGTCCGCCGCGCTGAGCAACGGCATCGCCGTTCGCAAACAGCGAGTCCTGGCCTTCGGTTACGCCGGCCTGCTCGGTGCCGTTGCCGGGCCGCTACTCATCATGGTTCTCGAGGTGGCGGGGCCGGACGACTACGCCCTGCTGTTCACGATCCTGCTCACCACCGGACTCATCGTGGGCGGCGTCAACAGTCTGTGGGGCGCGCTCATCGGCGGCGGCGTCATCGCCTTCCTCCCGTCCTTCACAGCGGACGTGGTCGGCGGGCCGCAGGCCAACATCCTCTACGCGATCGTCCTGATCGCGATGGTCTTCCTCCTACCTTGCGGGTTGGCATCGCTGCCGACTGCGGTCCCCGGCTGGATCGCCAGGTACCGCGAGCGCGGATCCGCGCGCACCTCCAGAACGGCCGCCCAGGCCTCCGATACCTCTACCTCCCCGACACCCTCAACCCAGGAGTGATGATGAAGAGCTTCACCAAGATGATCGCAATGTGCGCGGTCGGCGCCCTCGCCATGACCGGTTGCGCCCGCGGCGACTCCAGCTCCGAAGGCGGCACCGCCAGCGGACCGGTGCCCGCGGACTCCTGCCCGGCCGACGCCCTGGCCGCCGTGCCGGACGGCGAGCCGATCAAGATCGGCGTAAGCCTGGCGCAGTCCGGGCCGCTGGCCGTGGTCAACAACATCGCGCAGGCGATCGACGCGGTGTTCAAGGAGGCCAACGAGGCCGGCGGCGTCGAGGGACACCCCCTCGAACTAGTGGTCAAGGATGACGCCTTCGAAACCGCCCGCGCGGTCACCAACGTCCGGGAGCTCATCGACAGCGAACAGGTCACCGCGATGGTGGCACAGGTCGGAACCCCCCTGGTCGCCGCCACACAGCCGTTCGCTGAGGAGAGCTGCACCCCGCAGCTTTGGACCGCCACTGGTGTGTCCGACATCGCGGCCAACCCCGAGGCCCACCCGTTCACGACGGCCAACCTCATGCCGTACGAGACCGAAGCCGCGCTGTGGATCCGCTCGCTCACCGAGAGCGGCCGTGACGGCGGACGGATCGTTCTTGTGACCACGGACGACGACCGTGCAAAGGTGTTCGAGCAGGGCGTCCGCGACGCCGTCGAGGGAACGAACTTCGAACTGGTCGGCACCGAGCAGGTCGCCGCAGCCGCCCCGAGCGTCACTGCACAGATCAATGGGGCTATGGCGCAGAACCCGGATGTCGTCCTCCTGGGTACCAACACCACCGCATGCCCGCCGCTGATCACCGGTCTGCGCCGAGCCGACTTCGGTGGCCAGATCATCGTCAACAACACCTGCGCAGCCATGAAGTCCAACTTCATGCCCATCGGCGCCACCGCGAACGGCGTCCAGGTGCTCACCGTGACCGACGACCCCGCCAACCCGGTGACGGCCGAGGACCCGGAGATGCTCCAGTACCGCGAGACGCTAGGCAAGTTCGCTCCGCAGGCCGACGTCGACAGCTCCTACACTGCCGGCGGCTACCAGATCGGCAAGCTCATGCTCGACGTGCTCGAGCAGGCCGCCGGCCTGGATGGCGGCCTCAACCGGGTCAATGTCATGAACGCGGCCTGGACGATTGACACCGAGATCCCGATCGGTCCGGACGGCGCCAAGACCTCGCTCGACTGGGTGAACGATCCCAACTGGCGCGACGAGGTCCAGCTCATGGAGTACCAGCACGGGGAGGGCCTGAAGTCGGTCGTGGATGTTATATCCATCAACTGACAGCCTCTGAACCACCCTGAAAGGACCCACGACAGTGACTCAACAGACCCAGCCCGGTCGGCCCCGGAACGTCTCCACCGATGACGCGATACTGGAAGCCGCCGCGCTGCGGCTGAGCCGTGACGGCTACGAGCGCACCTCGATCGACCTGGTGGCCCGTGACGCCGGCGTGACCCGGCCCACGGTCTACCGGCGGTGGCCATCGAAGGACGAGTTGGTCATCGCCGCGGTCGCCAACCAGATCAAAGGCTCGGTCCACGAGCCCACGGGAGACCTGCGCCGCGACCTCATGGACCAGGCCGAGTCGCTGGTCGAACGCTGGTCGAGCAACCACTACGTCGGGATGCTCGGCACCGCGATCGTCGAACGCCGACACCACCCTGCGATCTACGAGCAACTGCTGGAGAAGCTCGTCGAACCTCGCCGTCGGCAGATGCGCGACATCCTCGAGACCGCTCAGACCAATGGACAGGCCCGCCCGGACCTCGACATCGAGGTCATCGTCGCCATGTTCGTCGGCTCGTTCTACGCCATGACCATCGCCGGTCGCTGGGAGGAGGGCGAGAACTGGGCCACCAGGCTCACCGACACCATCCTCGCCGTCATCGCCCCTCCCGAACCCCCTCACGAGTAAGCACCGTTTCGGCCCGGATCGGGCCCGAAGGAGAGCAGTACCATGTTCGAAGTCAACGACACCGTCTACATCGATGTCCCCGACGACGAGTCCATCGACAATCCGTGGCTCAAGGGACCCTGGCGCCCCCAGGGCCGCGAGTACGCGGTGAGCAGCGACGAGCTCGAGGTGATCGGCACGATCCCCAAAGACCTTGACGGACTCTACGTGCGCAACACCCACAACCAGGCGCTGCTGCCCAAGGGCGTCTACCACCCGTTCGACGGCGACGGGATGCTCCACGCGGTCCGGTTCCGCGACGGCAAGGCCGAGTACCGCAACGCGTTCGTGCGCACCACAGGCTTCCTCGCCGAGCAGGGCGCCAAGAAGTCCCTCTGGCCCGGCATCATGGAGCCGGAGAAGTACGAGCGTCGCGGCTGGGGATCGATGGGCGCGATGAAGGACAACGCCGGCACCGACGTCAAGGCGCACGCCGGCAAGCTCTACGCCACAATGTCCCAGGGTTCGGAGCCGTGGACCCTCAGCCCCACCACCCTCGAAACACTTGGTCCCAATACCAACTGGGCCAAGTTCGTCCCGGGCGGTATGGCCTCGCATTACAAGGTCGACAACTCGACCGGCGACATGATCTTCTTCAACTTCGCCGAGAAGCCGCCGTACCTAAACTACGGCGTGGTGAACAAGGAGGACAACCTCGTCCACTTCGTACCGATCGATCTGCCGGGCGCCCGCTGGCCCCACGACATCGGCATGACCGAGAACTACTCGGTCCTGCACGACCTGCCGTACTTCTTCGACGCCGACCTGCTGGAGAAGGGCATCCGCCGCGGCAAGTTCCACAACGACATCCCGGCGCGGTTCGGCATCATCCCCCGCTTCGGCCGCAGCGAGGACGTCCGCTGGTTCGAGGCCAAGCCGGCCTGGATCATGCACCTGGCCAACTGTTACGAACAGGGCGACTGGATCATCCAGGACGGCTGCATCTGGCCCGAACTGGTCAAGCCCCCGGTGGGCGGCACCGAGGCGCACGACATCTACGCACGCATCAAGCGCAACGTCGACGCCACAGCCACCGGCTCGCACATGTACCGGTGGATGTTCAACCTCAAGACGGGCGAGGTGCGGGAATTCCCGCTGGACGACGAGGTCACGGAGTTCCCCGTCATCTCCAACGACGTCCAGGGCCTGCCCTACCGCTACAGCTACAACGCCACGTTCCTGCCTGGAGAGTGGCTGCTCACCGGCCTCAAGCGCTACGACATGACGGAGGACAAGACCACCCGCCTCGAGTTCGGCGAGGGCCGCTTCGGCAGCGAGCCGGCCATCGCGCGGGGGCTTGACGCGACCGATCGCGAGGACGACGGCTACGGAATCACCTTTGTCACCGACATGGTCGAGGACCGATCGGAGGCGGTGATCTTCCGGCTCGACGACATGGAGTCGGGGCCGATCTGCCGGATCATCCTGCCCGAGCGGATCTCGGTGGGCACCCACGCCTGCTGGGTCGAAGGCGACCGCATCGAGGGCGAAGGGCGGGCGCTGGCCGTATGACCACCATCGTCTTTCTCCCCGGCCTCCACAACGACTCCCTAGTGTGGGACCCCGTGCGCCGCGCACTGCCCGAGCGCTTCGAGACGGTCGCGTTGGACTTGCCCGCCGTGCCGGACCTCGACGCGCTGGTCGACTCCGTGGCCGAGCAGGTGCCACCCGCGTCCGTGGTGGTGGGCCACTCCTTCGGCGGCGTCATCGCCATGCGACTCGCCGAGCGCCATCCGTCCCTGGTCGCGGGGCTCGCCCTGGTCAACAGTCCTGACGACGACGAGGACGCAGACTCGGCAGCCCAGCGCGTGCAGCGGGCTGCCGATCTTTCCGACGAGCAGTACGAACAGCTCGCCGTGGGCCGGATGAACCTGGTGTTCCACGGTGAGCGTGCCGATGACCCGGCGGTCCGCGAGGAGCGACTGCGCGGGGCCCGCGCATACGGCCCGCAACGGTTCGCCGCCCACGCGGTGGCTCTGGGCCAGCGACCGGACCGCGCACAGTTCCTCGCCGGACTCGACGTGCCGGTGCTGGTGGTGACCGCCGAGCACGATCAGGTCGTACCGACCGAGCGCCAGCGGGAATGGGCCCGTTCCAACGACGTCGAGTACGTCGAGATCCCCGACACCGCGCACATGCTGCCGTCGGAGGAGCCGGGCCTGGTCGCGGACGCGATCAGCGACTGGTGGCGTCGCGCCGAGGCCGGTCGCGGACTGGTGGCCACCACACTGCCCGAGGGGCCACTTCCGGACTACGAGGTCGCAGGCAGCGGAGACACCACACTGTTCCTCCTGCACGGCGCGTACGGCGACCGCTACTACTTCGAGGACTCGATCCGCCGCTGGACCGATGCGGGCCTTCGCGTCGTGGCGTGGACCTGCCCCGGCTACGGCGCCGGCGAGGAGGTCCCCGCCGGCTACGGCGTCCCGCTGCTCGCCGAGTACGCGGCGCGGCTGGTCCTGGCCGAGAAGACCCGGCACAACATCCTGCTGGGTCACTCCATGGGCGGCCTCATCGGCCCGCGCGTGCCGGCGCTGGTCGGCGACGCCCTGGACGGACTCATCCTGTCCGCAGCGTCCCCCGGCTTCACCAACCGGACCGAGGAGGACAAGGCCAAGTACCTCGAGGAACGGGTCGAGCCCATCACGAAGGGCGGCCTCACCGTCCCCGAGTACGCCACCGGGCTGCTGACCTCGATGATGGCCCCCGGCGCGTCGGGGGCTCAGGTCGACAAGGTCTTCGAGGTGGTGTCCGCCATGAGAACCGAGGCGTTCCTGGCGTCGATGCAGGCGATCACGGAATACAACTCCGTGCCGTCACTGAAAACCCTGTCGCTGCCCACGATCATGCTGCCGGGAACCCACGACCCGGCGTGCAAGGCCGAGGGCATGCGCCGCATGCGCGACATGGTCGACGGAGCCCGCTACCACGAGTTCGCGGACGCAGGCCACTACGCCTTCGCAGAATGCCCTGAGGAGTATCACGAGGTCACCATGTCGTTCATCCGCGAGGTCGTGCCCGCGTTCGACACGGAAGAAGGCCGGTGACGTGACCGATCTGCTGAACACCTCTGAGGCGACGGAGCGTCTGGCCACGGCTGCGTTGCCGGAGTTGATAACGGTGATCGACGGCGATTTCGTCGACGGGGCCGGAGAGCAGTTCACCGTCACCTCGCCGGTGAACGGCGCTGTGCTGGGCACGCCCCGCGCAACCAGCCCAGCACAGGTCGCAGCGGCGACCCGGGCGGCTCGCGCGGCGCAGACCGCCTGGGCGGGCACCCCGGCCGACGACCGCTCCCGCATGCTCATGCGGTTGGGCATGGCACTGATCGGGGATCTCGACCGGCTCGCGCACCTCATCACCCTCGACAACGGCAAAACCTATGGTGAGGCCGTGCTGGACGTGTATGCCGCGGCCGGGCTCCTGGAGTCCGCGGCCGGCTGGGCCACCCGGGTCAAGGGCACCACAATGGTCGAAGGCAGTGGCCTCGAGCGGCTGACGTGGCGCGACCCGGTGGGCGTGGTCGGAATCTTCATGCCCTTCAACGCCCCGCTCATGTTCTCCGCCCTCAAGGCCGGGGCGGCGATCGCGGCCGGCAACACCGTGGTGGTCAAGTCCCCTGACCAGAACCCGTACGCGGCCGCCGCGTTCGCCGAGCACGCGGCCGCCGTGGGCATCCCCGCGGGGGTGATCAACCTCGTCCAGGGCGGCGCAGAGGTCGGGCGCGCACTGGTGGAGGCCGACGAGATCGACATGCTCTCGTTCACCGGCAGCAGCCGGGTCGGCGTGATGGTGGGCGAGGAAGCCGTGCGGCGACACAAGCGGCTCATCCTGGAGCTCGGCGGCAAGTCGGCCAACATCGTCTACGACGACGCCGACCTCGACCAGGCGGTCACGGGCTCACTCGGCGCGATCTTCCGCAACAGCGGCCAACGCTGCTTCTCTGGCTCGCGACTGTTGCTGCAGGACGGTATCCACGAGGAGTTCCTCGGCCGCTACGTGGCGGAGGCCTCCGGGCTGAGAGTGGGTGACCCGTTCGACCCGGCCACCCAGGTAGGCACACTCATCACCCATCGCGACGTCGACCGCGTGCATCAGATCGTCGAGCGGGCACGGGCGCAGGGCGCCACGGTCCTGTGCGGTGGCGAGCCGGTCACCACGCCCGGCGGCGGCGCCCACTATCCGCCCACGGTGATCGACTGCACCGATGTGCCCGACGCCTCCGTGCTCAAAGACGAGGTCTTCGGCCCGGTCGTGGCCGTGCAGATGTTCTCCACCGAGCAGCAGGCGATCGAGCTGGCCAACTCCACCGAGTACGCGCTCGCCGGTGGCTGCTGGACTGGCGACATCGGACGCGCTCTGCGCACCGCCCGCGCGGTGGACGCCGGGATGTTCTGGATCAACTCGTACGCCGTGCACGGTGGCGTGGAGACCACCATCGGCGGACGGCGGGCCTCCGGGTTCGGCCAGGAGATGGGCGAGGAAGGCTTCCTCGCCTACACCAACGTCAAGAGCGTGCTGATCGATGCGCACGGCACCAGTGCCAAGGAGATGTGAGATGAGCCAGTACCGCAAGGCGCGCGGCGCCGTGGTGACCTCGGCCGGCGGGCCCGTTCAGGTCGTCCCCATCGAAGTGCCCGAGCCCATCGGCACCGAAGTGCTGATCGCGGTCGAGGCGTGCGGGCTGTGCCACAGCGACCTGCACTACATCGACGGGAGCTCCGGAACGGACTTTCCCTACCTGCTCGGACACGAGATCGTCGGCCACATCGATTCCGTGGGACCCCAGGTCACCGGGCTGGAACCCGGGCAGCGTGTCGTCGTCGCCCTCATGGCCCCGTGCGGTGAGTGCGACCAGTGCCGTCGCGGCCGCGCGTTGTCGTGCGTCAACAAGATCCGGCCAGCCCGGTCGGCGCGACTGGAAACGGGCGAGACGCTCACCTCCGTGTTGGCCGCGGGCGGCCTGGCCACGCACGTCACGGTCGAGGCGCAGCACGTCTCCCCCATCACCGAGGCCCTCCCCGACGAGCAGGCCGCGTTGCTCGGATGCGGCATCCCGACCGGCTACGGGGCTGTACACAACACGGCCGGCGTGGTCGAAGGCGACGCCGTGGCGGTGATCGGCTCCGGGGGCGTGGGGCTGGCCGCCATCGGAGCGGCCAAGGCGGCCGGCGCTGGGCGGATCCTCGCGCTGGATCTCAACCCGGACAAGCTGGAGGAGGCCAAGTCCTTCGGGGCGACCGAGGTGCACGTACCCGGCCGGGGCGATCTGCCCACCGGATTCGACACGGTCATCGACGCCGTCGGCGGCGCGGCCACCCTGCGCACGGCGATCTCCCTGGCCGGTAGCGGCGCGCGCGTGATCCTCTCGGGGGCGCCCACGCAGACCGAGGTCGCCGACTACGGCATGCGCGAAGTCTTCCTCAAACGCCTGCGGATCGAGATCTCGCACTGGGGCGACTGCCTGCCCGAGCGCGACCTCGCGGACATCGTCAAACAGGTCGAAGACGGATACTTCCCCATAGCGCGGTACGTCAGCGAAGTCGTGCCACTCGACGACTGCGCGGCCGCCTACGAACGGCTGCGCGAAGGCAAAGTCCTTCGCTCGGTGATCCAGATCAGCTAGCGGGTGTCTTCTACGCAGGAGCAGCTAGCACGACCCTCGCACTTGACGTGTTCCACGGCACCTAATGACAGAAGTCCCGCGACCGAGTCGGCCGCGGGACTTCCCGAAGGGTCAGCAAACCCAGATTAGCTTTGCAGCTAGAGATTAATGGAGAAGCATGTCTAGCAAGATCATGACCGCGGCCGAGGCCGTCGCGGACATCCCCGACGGGGCGTCCATCGCCGCCGGCGGGTTCGGCCTGAGCGGGATCCCGCAGATCGTCATCGAGGCCCTCGCCGCCCGCGACGTCGGGGACTTCGAGGTGTTCTCCAACAACGCCGGCGTCGACGGCAAGGGCCTCGGCATCCTGCTGGAGAGCGGCAAGCTCCGGCGCATCGTCTCCTCCTACGTCGGGGAGAACAAGGAGTTCGCCCGCCAGTACCTGTCCGGTGAGCTCGAGGTGGAGCTCACCCCGCAGGGCACGCTCGCCGAGCGGATGCGCGCCGGCGGATCCGGCATCGGGGCGTTCTACACCCGCACCGGCGTCGGCACGTTCGTCGCCGACGGCGGCATGCCGTGGAAGTACGACTCGTCCGGCGGGATCGCGGTGGCGTCCCCGCCCAAGGAGACCCGCGAGATCCGCGGCGAGACCTACGTGCTCGAGCAGGCCATCGAGGCCGACTACTCGCTGGTGCGCGCCGCGGTGGCCGACCGCAGCGGCAACCTCCGCTTCAACCTCACGGCCCGCAACTTCTCGCCGCTCGCGGCGATGGCCGGCCGGGTCTGCATCGTCGAGGCCGAGAAGATCGTCGAGGTCGGCGAACTCGCCCCCGACGACATCCACCTCCCGGGCATCTTCGTCCACCGCCTGGTGGAACTGACCCCGGAGCAGGTCGCCCAGACCAAGTGGATCGAGAAGACCACCACCAACCCGCCCTCGGAAGGACAGCGCTGATGAGCAGGATCGGACGCGACCGCAAAGCCATGGCCGCCCGGGCGGCGCTGGAGCTGGAGGACGGCCAGTACGTCAACCTCGGGATCGGCCTGCCGACCCTGGTCCCCAACTACGTCCCCGAGGGCGTCAACGTCACCCTGCAGTCGGAGAACGGACTGCTGGGCATCGGACCGTACCCGCACCCCGACGACGTCGACCCGGATCTCATCAACGCCGGCAAGGAGACCGTCACGACCCTTCCCGGCTCGTCGATCTTCGACTCGGCGATGAGCTTCGGCATGATCCGTTCGGGCAAGATCGACGTGGCTATCCTCGGCGCGATGGAGGTCAACCCGGCCGGCGACATCGCCAACTGGATGGTCCCCGGCGCCATGGTCAAGGGCATGGGCGGCGCGATGGACCTCGTGGTGGGCGCGCGCCGGATCGTCGTGGTCATGGACCAGGTCGCCAAGGACGGCTCATCGAAGATCGTCTCCGAGATCTCCCTCCCGCTGACCGGCCTGGGCTGCGTCAACCGGATCATCACCGAACTCGGCGTGTTCGACCGCGACGAGAACGGACTGACCCTCATCGAGATCGTGGACGGTGTGACCCTCGACCAGGTCGAGGCCGCCACCGACGCACCGTTCCAGGTGGCCGACGGACTGCCCGCTAGTTAAGGCAACGAGAGCAACGCATCAGCTCGGTTTCTGGATCGAGCCTGAGAAGGAAAAGGGAGCGACCGCAGCCTTGGCCCGCCGGTAACCAGACCTTATGTAGAGTCGAACCTCCAAGATGGTCGCCAGCGAGTGAATCCACTGGGCGGAGCTACCGGCCATGTCTGGCGTCAGTGGCGCTCTGGCCGTCGGGCCGCGTACTGTCTCGGCCAAGGTAACCCCGCGCCCGATGGCTTCGCCCATCGGTTCCTCTAGTGCGTGGGGCATGTTTATGTATCCCGGCACTACCGGTCGCACGATGCCCGTGTTCGTTCCGAGCGAGATCTTCCAGGACAATTCTCTTCCACCATTGCGTATCGGTGATGTCATCAGCCTTGTGCCTGTGTTCATCACCGAGCGCGATCCACGCGCCCCCGGCGCTTTCACTGCCCCCGTCACTGTTCGCCCGCGGTGGGGGCACGCCCCGCAGCCCCATCCTTACAACGACGCGACACTGCTCTGGCATTTCGAAGTGCTCGGCGACGGCTGGACCGCCTACTGGTCGCACGATCGCCCGGTGAGCGGGCGAATCCACCTCACCGGGCGTCTGATTCCCGATTTCGTGCGAGCGGTGGCAGGTCACCCCGGCGTGATGACCGGCAAGATACGGCGACTGCAACTAGTGGAGGAACAGTTCCGGGCCACTGATGCCGGACCCCGCCCAATCACCGGCACCGCCCAACTACGCGACCTGGGCCCGTCACCCGATCGCTACTGGCCAAACTGGAGGCGGATCTATACCAACGACGATCCGGTCCAAGAAACAGGCGTCCTGGTGGATCTCGACCTCGATGCCGTCCCCGATGACGTGACCGACTTCGAGGCCGGGGCAGTAACTGTCACCGGCACCGACGTGTGGGTCATGGATCGGGCCAATCCCCTACTTCTGCACGTGGATACCTCCCACTCCCCACCTCAGGTCGTGGAATACCTCCTACCACTGTCGATCGAACCACCACCAGACAAGTGGTCGCGCAGGGTCCATGCTGACCGCGACGGGTGCTGGATCACCTCCCCGGAGGAGATCGTGCGCTGCGCCCGACTCGGCCCAACCGAGCTGAGTGTGCACCGTGTGACCACCGAAGGCGGGGACTACACGATCGACTACGAGGGCCGCCTGTTCGTATGCACCTACCCACACCACTCGGTTCACGACCATCCCCAGTACGGATTCGTGCACATCGACCCAGACCAATATCCGGTGCGTGAACTCATCGACGGCGACCTAATCCCAGTCTTGGACGACTCAATCATTGCCATTGTGCAATCCCACAGGCGGCGAGCCGACCGAGTCGAGACCGCAGACGGAACCAAGTGGATCGCCGACGCCACCCTGACAGCTGAACTACCCGAGGGAACCGTTCACACCATCGACCTGGATCCCCGAACGCCGGGCCAGGTGCAGTGGATCCGCGAGGACCCGTCCCAGGATCCGGCGTTCATGGACCTTCCCCCGGAATCTGCCCCACACCCACGAGAAAACCCTCAAGCCGGGCGCATACTGCGAGCTAGGCGACGCTAGCGCTACGTTGCCCCAGTCGCTAGTTTCAAACGCCGCTAACCGGACGTTATGACAAGTAAAAGGTGTCGAGGTGTCGATTGTGCGAACTCGACACCTCCCCGAATGGCTCGCAGCTCGTTCGAACTCGGGCTGCGCCTGACCTGCGAGCAGGTGCGCATCGCGCAGATGATCCGAGGTCTGTCCGACATGGCGAACCCGGGCCGCAGACAGTATGCGAACTACTGCTCTGACCTGCGGTCCTTCATCAGGATTCGCATTTCCTGCGACACATTCGCAAATTCTGCGAAGCACATAAAAATCAGCCGGAACCCAAACCCGCCCCCACTCTCAGGGTCGGCGTAAAGGAAGCCGTGCGCCATGGCGTCTTGGCCGGGCCACAGCCGGGAACTCGACACCTCGCAACCCGGCACTTGATCAGTAGGCGTGGTGGGCGCGACTGGACCAGAGAACCCGAATGGACATTTCCTCTCGGTACGGCGTGACGGAGACGGCGTCGTCGCACACCACCAGTTCGACCAGCGTCACGTTGGGGCACCCGGCATTGCACACGGCGGCGCGGTAGCGACCGTGATTGACGACCTATTCGGCTTCTTGCTGTATTCGGTCGGCGAGCTCGCCGTGACGCGCCGTCTCGCGCTCGACTATCTTGCGCCAGCATTACTCGACACCCCGTACATCCTGCGCGCTGCAGTTCGGTCTCGCGATGGCCGGAAATTGGACCTTAGGTCCACGATGGAGGATGCAGAGGGCCGCACTGTTATTACTGCCACTGCCCTGTTCATCGTGGTCGAGGTTGAACACTTTTTGCAGTCACAGAGAAACTCGAGGACTTAGGCCAAACTCACCGCCGCGGGAGGCCACCTCCGAGTCGGCGACCTCGGCGGCGAGCGGTCCCACCTATCGAACAACAAGGACCGCCTTGATTCAGCAAGGTCCGCCGACGGCGCCTGGGCGGTTCAGATCGTGGCCGAACTCGGCCGGGATGGGTTTGTCTCCCTGCTTGCGGGCAGCAAGAAAATCATCAACAAGTTGCACGCATCCGTCGTGGTCGACCGTGCAGAGCCCAGTGAGGCGAGCGAACACGACGGGGCCCAGGAGTTGAACGATCGCGAAGGTGGTGTCGATGTTGCCGAGCTGTGCCTGTACGTCAGGCTGTGTGAGGATGTGGTCAAAGGGCTGCCGGTACTCCTCGATGACTCGACTGCGCAGTGAGGTGATCGCGGCCGAATCGGCAGGATCGCCGCCGACTGATCCGATTGACAGCCAAGCCAGAGTCGTAATGTTCAGCGGCGCCTGGTCAATCAGGTCGGCTTGGGCCGTGAGAAGCGCGATGAGTTGGTCTCGTACCGACCCACTGTCGGCAGAGACCTCGACGCGAGGCAACAGCCGCTCGAAGGTCGCCGCAAGCAACTGGGCGGTCCCGCCGAAATGCCGATAGAGCGTGGCCCGCGCAACCTTTGACATTCGAGTGACCGCCTCGACGGTAACCGCCTCTACACCACCAGTGCTCAGGAGATGCGTGGCAGCGTCGAGCAATCGTTTTCGTGAGCGCAGCAGTCGCGGATCGAGCTGATCGTCGTCCGTAGCGGGCCGGTCAGCACTCCAGTCGTTCACGCTCTCCCCTTCGGCCGACGGTTACTTCTCGTCCAAGCTAACCTGTCCAGCCAGTCGGATACTGTGATACTACTTGTCTCAGACCAAGACCGATCATCTCACAGCAAGGGGCCGGCGATGCACTCACCCCAACAGACCATCACCGAGTCATCCCGGTGGACCCGAGCCGAATGGTGGATGCTCACGGTGTCGTGCCTAGCCGTGGCGTTGGTGGTCGCGGCCATGGCCGCGCTGTATTCGGCATTACCGGAGATTGCGGTAGAGACTGGAGCGACGCAAGCCCAGCTGACCTGGATCGTCGACGGCTACACGCTGGTACTGGCGTGCCTGGTCCTGCCCGCTGGAGCGATCGGTGACCGCTATGGCAGACGCGCAGTTCTCGTAATAGGCCTGGCGATATTCACCATGGCGTCCGCACTTCCCCTGCTGCTGTCTGACCCGGCCTGGTTGATCGCTGCGCGAGCGATTGCCGGGGCGGGCGCTGCACTGGTAATGCCCTCGACGCTATCGATTCTGACTGCTGGTTTCGCCGCCGTTCATCGCGGCCGAGCAGTAGGTGTGTGGGCTGGAGTCGCCGGCTCCGGAGCAGTGTTAGGCATCCTCGGCGCCGGGGTGCTGCTTGAGCGCTGGTCGTGGGTGTCGGTATTTGTCGGACTGACCGCAGCGGGAGCCCTACTGGCCGCGCTGGCATGCACGATCGCTGAGTCCAGCCAGCATGATCACCCTCCCGTGGACTGGGTGGGCGCGGCGGCAGCTGCAGTCGCGGTTGCGGGAATCGTATTCGCCACGATCGAGTTTCCCGCGCGGGGCTGGGCCGACCCGATCGTTCTCGCCAGCGCCGGGGCCGGCATGTTGGCGACAGCCTTTTTTATCCTGATTGAGCTGCGATCCTCGGCCCCCTTGTTGGATGTTCGGTTGTTCGCCAAGCGCGGCTTCAGCGCCGGCTCGTTGTCGGTGGCCATCCAATTCTTGGTCACTTTCGGGGTATTCCTACTCCTGGTGCAGTACCTGCAACTGATCCTGGGATACGGACCGCTGGCCTCGGCGTTGGGATTGGTGCCGATGACGGTCCCCCTGATCGTGATCTCGGTGATCGCCCCCCGACTGTCACAGCGATTTGGACTACGAGTGATGACCGTCGCCGGTCTGGTGACCATCGCAGTTGGCCTGATGCTGGTCAGCCGGATGACCGTCGACGCACGTTACCTCGACCTGCTATGGCCGCTGTTGATCATGAGCGCAGGGCTCGGACTATGCACAGCCCCAGCGACCTACGCGATCATCGCCGAAACTCCGGAGAGCAAACACGGGGTCGCCGCCGCAGTCAACGATGCGGCCCGCGAGATCGGCGCTGCGATGGGGATCGCAGTGGCCGGCAGTGTGCTGGCCGCCGGATACACCCGCCACATCCAACCCGCCCTGCCTCAGTTACCCGAACCTGCCCGCGGTCCGGTCTCCGACTCCCTGGCCGCCGCCCTAGAGATCGCCGCACAAGCCGGACCAATGGCGCAACCATTGGTCGACTACGCCAAAGAGGCATTTGTCAACGGCAGCAGTCAGGCCACACTTACGTTGGCAATCCTCACCGCCGCAGCCGCAGTCTTGCTAGCGATCCTTGCCCCGGGCACTGCTCCGCGTGACCACAAGACCACGGCCAGTTCCACAGCACCGGCACACCGGGACAGCGTCGGATAGGTGGCCCGTCCGGCTTCCGGCTGCACTGACTCGTGCCTGGAGAAACTGCGCAAGGTCAGCAAGAACCGCGGTCCCTCCCGAGTGCCGAATCTCGGCGGTCGAGCTGCTGTGGCTAGCGATACCCACCATCTTCAGGGCGGGGGTCAGTGGCTGGTGCGTCCACGCCCGCCCGCTTCAACGCGCTGTAGTGCGCGGTAGAGCGTGGATCGGCCAACTCCGAGATTGCGGGCGATCACTGATGGCCCCTCCCCTGCCTCGATGTGGGCCCGGGCTTTGTCGACCTGCTCGGCGGTCAGGACTCGCTTACGACCCTTGTACTTGCCCTTCGCCTTAGCGATGGCAATGCCCTCGGCCTGACGTTCACGAATGATGGCCCGCTCGAACTCGGCGAACGCCCCGAGCAGCGAAAGCATCAGATCGGCTCGAGGATCTTGGGCGCCGGCGGCGTAGGTAGCCCGTTCATGGACAAACTCCACACTCGCGCCCTTGGCAGTGACCTCACCAACGATCTGCTTGAGATCGACCAGGGAACGAGCGAGTCTGTCCATTGACGCGACCACCAGCTCGTCACCGTCCCGGAGATACCTAATGCACTCTTCGAGCTTCACGCGATCGGCACGCGAGCGAGCGGACTGTTTCTCGACGTAGACCCGGTCGCACTCCCCCACCGCCTCGAGCTGACGCGCCTCGTTCTGATCGGCGGCCGACACCCGCACATACGCCACCCGCTGACCGCGTGGACGCGAGGCTCGGCGAGCCGACGTCGGATCCGGCTTCGGCTTCTCCTCGACGATGTTCTCCGAGTCCGTTGACTCCACCCGAAGGCTCCAGTCCAACTCGTCTCGGCGACGGAACCGAGTCCGCATCTTCCCGCGGCTGACGATGAGCACCTCCTCGCCACCGTCACCCGAACGGTCAAGCAATGTCCCGATCCGATCAGCCACCAGAAGACCCTTTCGCCGAGCAGATGTATCAATACACCCTAGACCCAACGGGACGACGTTTCATAAATAGCAAAACACACCCTGCGACACAGCGCCGATGGTGTGGCTTTCGCCGTTATATGGCGGGGTTCTGTCGACGCTCTGTGGCGGCATCTGCTCATGGCGATACACGCGAGCACCGGTCTGGTCACAGATAGCGGCAGACGGTCGTGGTGTCGCATTTGGTGGGGTCGCTGGTGGTGGCACTGTGGTGAAGGTGCGCGACGGTGTGTCGCAGTGCTTGCAGGTCGGCGATTTGGCGGTCCAGGTCGCCCAGGTGGGCTTCGAGCAGGGCGTGCACGTGCTGGCAGGGTGCGACTCCGGCGTCGCGGATGTCGAGGATCTCGCGAATCTGGGCCAGGGTGAGCCCAGCGGTGCGGCCGCGGCGAACGAAGTCCAGGCGCGCCAGGGCCGCAGGGGTGTAGTCGCGGTATCCGTTGGCGGTGCGCTCAGGCGCAGGTAGTAGGCCGGCTTCTTCGTAGAAGCGCAGCGTCTTGGTTGTGGTGCCGCTGGCCACGGCCAACTCACCGATGCGCACAGTGGCCCCTTTCTCGGCTCTCGTCCATGTTCGCCTTGACCTTCCCCTGCGCTGGAACGTCCACTATGGACGCTGAAGAGGGGTCACGCGAAGGAAGGTGGGCAAATGGGTGTGGACTACGACGTCGATCTGGCCGTGATCGGCTCAGGAGGCGCGGCGATGTCCGCCGCCATCGCGGCCAGCCAGGCCGGTAAGAGCGTCGTGCTGGTTGAGCGCGGTGTTCTGGGCGGGACGTGCGTGAACATCGGCTGCGTGCCGTCCAAGACGCTCCTGGCGGCCGCCGGGGCCCGGCACGCCGCGCTCACCAATCCCTTCAAAGGTGCCCCAACGTCAGCCGCACCGGTGAACCTCGGCGATCTGGTGGCCCAGAAGGACGCACTCATCGAGCGCCTGCGTGATGCGAAGTACGCCGATGTGGCCGCTGCCTACGGCTTCCAGGTCCGCCCAGGCCAGGCCAGCTTCCTGGACGGGGACACCCTGGCCGTCGACGGCCAGGCGCTGCGGGCCCGGGCCTATCTGGTCGCCACCGGTGCCACCCCCGCCATCCCGGAGGTGGTCGGTCTCGACTCTGTGGACCGGCTGACGTCCACCACCGCGATGCAGCTGACCGAGCTGCCTGAGTCCCTGGTCGTTATCGGTGGCGGGTACGTCGGGATGGAGCAGGCCCAGCTGTTCGCTCACCTCGGCACCCGGGTCTCTGTGGTCGGGCGTCTGGCGCCGCACGCCGAGCCGGAGCTGGCCCAGAGACTTCGGGAAGTCTTCACCGACGACGGCATCACCGTGGTCGAAGAGCGCGCGACCACTGTGGCCCGCGAACCAGGCCCCGCAGGAGAGGTGGTGGTGACCACGGACTCGGGCGAACAGGTGCGCGGCGCGCAGGTCCTGGTGGCCACCGGACGCCTGCCCCGCACCGACGGCCTGAACCTGGCCGCTGCCGGTGTGGACGTGGACGAGCGCGGCTTCGTCGTGGTCGACCAGACCCAGCGCACCTCCAACCCGCGCGTCTGGGCCGCCGGTGACGTCTCGGGGGCTCCCCAGTACGTCTACGCCGCCGCCGCCGGCGGTCGGGCCGCCGCGCTCAACGCCCTGACCGAGGACAGGTACCCGCCGGCAGCTCGGGTCGACTACGCCGGCTTTCCTGCGGTCGTGTTCACCCGGCCCCAGCTGGCCTCGGCGGGGTTGACCGAGGACGAGGCCCTCACCCGAGGGCACGCGTGCGACTGCCGCGTCCTGGACCTGTCCGATGTCCCCCGGGCGCTCGTCCAGCACGACACCCGCGGGGCGGTGAAGCTCGTCGCCGACGCCGTGAGCGGCAAGGTTCTGGGCGTGCACGCTCTGGCGGACGGGGCCGGGGAGATCATGCTGGCGGCCACCTACGCCATCAAAAGCGGCATGACCGTCGACGATCTGGCCGACACCTGGGCGCCGTACCTGACCATGAGCGAAAGCCTGCGCATCGTGGCCGGCCTCTTCCGAAACCAGATGCCGACGTCATGCTGCGCCTGAAACCCGCGGCCCCAGCGGAGTGGACGAGGGCTCCCGCGGCGGCCCGCCTGGCGCCGTGAATGTGCCTTAAAAACCTACAGTTTTACGAGACTCCGGTTGCTGGCGCTGTCGCTCGTCCTCTTCTGGGCCGATGGCGACTTTTGGTGTCTCGGAAACTTGCCTCGAGAGCGGTGTGAAGAACTCGTCGTCGCCGAAGATCTTCGTGAGGTGGAGGAAACGCGGGGCACACACGTATCGGATCGCAGCCAGGCGCACCTTCACGCCCGGGAGTTGATCGGCCAGGCTCGCGGCGATCGCTCGGCCCTCGCGGTACCAAGTAGCGGGATCGATGCCGTCGGCCCATTGCGGCAGGGCGAAACCTCCATTCGGCAGGCCGAGATTGGCGCTTGTCCCATCGTCATCTCGCCCATAGTCGAGGAAGCCACGGCGCCAGTCCTCGTTCCACTGCCGAAGTCGTTCCTCGAGTTCGACTGTAAGGCCGAGCGATCGTGGCGTGGAGAATCCCACGAACAGTCCGGGGCCGCGAAGCCGGGGCGGCTGGTGGTACGGCAGTCTCGCGTCCCATAAGCCCCACTCGACCCCGTACTCCGGCATGAGTTTCAGTTCCGCCGGCACATCCGGATCGGGCTCATTGCCGGGCATCCGCCAGCCATCCTCACGCGTGATCTGCCCGGTCAGCGCGCACACGTAATCCAGTTGATCAGCCGCCAGCTCGCACACCACAAGCTTCTCCGCACAGCAGAACACAAAGTGCTCCGGATAGTGCACCCAGGAGCTCGGCCAGTGCGTGGCCGCGGTCCAGCCAGGCCATCTCGTCGAATCCGTCCGACCACACAGGCTGATCAACCGGACGGTCACCGAGATGACGAAAGTTTGCTCTTGAATTGACTGATCCAGTTCTCCACCTCGTTCTGCAGAGCCTGCGGGATCTGCAGATCTGCCGCCACGCCCTGGTTGTACCCGGGATGACCGGGAGGGAAAACGTCAGGGGATGCGGAGATGTAGGGCCGATAATTAATTACCGGATGCAGCGCGACATACCGGCGATCCAGTGGGCCCGGGTCTGAGGGAACCCGGCACGCCGCACGACACATGTGCGACGCACGCAGTCCATGGAAGGTTCCATCCGGCGAGACACGCATCAGCCGAGAATATCCCGCGAAGGCCTTGACTAGTCAGCGGCGAGAACTGGGGTTAGACCGCCGCGACGGTTCTCCGAAGACTCACCCCGGGCGCCTTGACTCAGTTCAGTCGAAGAGCACCCCTCCGAATCCGACCACCAGTGCCGCCAGCACGCCAACGGCGACACCAGCGGCAACAGCGTCCAACACAGGACCACGGCGCACGAGAACGCCCACCCCGGCTCCCGCCAGGCCGATCGCCACGATGCCGATGAAGAGCGAGAACACCGTCATGAACACGACCATCGAAAACGCCGCGGAAATCGCATCATCAACCGTGCCTCCGCTGACGCCCACCATGACGATCGGGAACTTCCACACCCAAGCCATCGCGCCCGCCGCTACCGGAGCCGTCACGACCGACAGCCCAGCGCTGATCAAAACGTTCCGGTCCTCTTTCTCCATCAACCGAAGGTAGCCCCTACTTGGCACGTGCCGCGGCGGCCGTCCCAGTTCTTTGGTTGTGGGACGGCGTCAATCGACCCGCTGTTTCAGGTTGTGAGTCGAAACGCACTACACATCGTGCTTGTTCACGAAGACCAGGTGCGCCGCCGAGAATGAAGGTCAGGGTTGATGACGCGGGCCGCTTGAATCAGAGCGATGGCCAGTAGTCCGTAGATCCACACCGAGTACGACCACGGGCTGTGGGTAACCACGCTGACGCGGGGGTCGTCCCTGGTCCAGTAGGTGCAGCGAACCCCGGCGGGGAGCAGTTCGTACCCATGGGACCAGTCGAGGTTGGTATGGAATGTGCTGGTCTGTTCCTGCGGGGGAAGCCGTTCGGGAGGAAAGCCGTCCGGCACGTGACCGTCACGAAGGGCGCAGGTATAGCCGGGGTAGTCGTTGTAGTCGTCACTGCCGGCGAAGCCGAGGAACGCGATCGCTCCGCAGATCGACAACACTGCAGAGACCGCGGCCGCGGTTCGTCTGGCGCCTCGCCCCGTCGCCTTGAAGGAAACCCAGACGATGAATGCCCAGAGCGCGAGCGACAGGGCTACCGGAGGCAACAGCGGAATCAGGAATGCCTCCACGGGTACCTCCTGGACGTCGTCGCGCAGTGCGTGGGCGGAACAGGACAGGGCATCAGCTCTTGATGGCTACCGACGAGCCCGCTCATCTCGAGACCTCTCGATTGCAGCGCCCTGTGACACATTTCTGCCACAACTGTCTGGCAGCCCGGTGTAGAACTGCAGTGCCTACCGCGAGCGGGAATCGCGGTGCCACCGTCGCTACGACTGCGGGAGGTCGCGGACCAGCGGGACCACTTCCCACTGGGTTTCGCTTCGCACCTCCTCGACCAGATCCGGCCTTGTCGAGTAGACCTCAATCCATCCTGTCTCGGGTTGAACCTCGACGAACAGTGTCTCGCCCTCGGACCACAGGAAGGACGGTTCGGGATAGAGCAACGGGTCCGTGAGATCAGCGGGCGAGACCGCCACCAGCTGGTAGTCGTAGTCGCTGCCATAAGCGCTGTCGTCCACGATATTGATGATGCGCGTGTCCTCGGGGTCTCCGATCGGATCACCCCACACCGTCCAGATCGCCGCCTTCCACCGCTGGACAGACGCGGTGCGAGAAAAGCGCTGCGCGATCTCGATGGCAGGACGCGCACTGCACCCAACCAGACGGTCCACATCCGTCGCCAAGTCCGGTGAGATGGCGCTGTCGATCATCGCCGTCAAGCCGCGACGGGGCGGATACTGCGCACCCACCCGCTCAGCAACCTCACGCCATGAACACCACCCGGCCACGTCACGGCCCGCACGGCGCGTGATCGGACACAGGATCCGCACCCCGCAGGGGAAGAGGTCTCGAACCGCGCTCACGGTCCGGGCCTCGAGCAACGCTGCGATGCGCCCCTCGACTCCGCATGGCACCCATCCAGTCACGCCGGTAATCCCCCTCCGGGCGACCGTGCGCCAGTGAGCGCCGATCCGTACTTACGCAGGACAACCGGCGTCGCGATGCTCACCGCGAGGCCGCCCGCCTGGCGTCGACTGCCCGGTAGAGCGCCCAGATGATCAGCCCCACGACGGGCAGGAGGAACGCCACCATGAACCATAGGAACGTCTCGGGCCACGGCGCTGCACGGCGCCGTTCAGCGACGACGATCGCGACCGGAATCAGCAACCACACCAGGGCGGCGAGGAGCCATACGACGTCAAAGGCCAGCGGAATCACTGCATCCGCACTGCTTGCGGCGAAAGTAGTCATCTCGAGTCAGAGCCCCGTGATGTAGTAGTCGCGCTCGATGCGTGCGATGACTGTCCCCCACTCACTGCCGCGAACCCGCTCCTGATGCCTGCGGAACGAAGCGGCGTCGTCGAAGACCTCCTCGACGCGCCACACCAGACGATCCTCGGTCCGGGTCACCGAGAACGACCTGCAGCCCTGCTCAGCTCGCGTCAACTCAACATGACATGGCAAGTGGGTGTCGACAAGAGCGGCTTCGCGTTCGTCGCGACACACCAATCGACCCTTCAGATGAACTTCGGTCACAAGTCCGGTATCGGCTGCCCCTCAAGCAGCACGCCCTTGAACAGCGCAACGGGCCGACCATCTGCGGTTACTGTGCGCGGTGCTGGAGGGCGCGATACAGGGTGGAGCGGCCTACTCCGAAATCTCGAGCGATCGCTGACGGCCCCTCCCCCGCCTCGATGCGGGCCCGGGCCTTGTCGACCTGCTCGTCAGTCAGGACGCGTTTGCGTCCCTTGTACTTGCCTTTCGCCTTGGCGATGGCGATGCCTTCGGCTTGGCGTTCTCGGATGATGGCCCGCTCGAACTCGGCGAACGCCCCGAGTAGCGAGAGCATCAGATCGGCGCGAGGATCCTGGACATCAGCAGCGTAGGTGGCCCGTTCGTGGACGAACTCCACACTCGCGCCCTTCGCGGTGACCTCGCCGACGATCTGCTTGAGATCAACCAGCGAACGAGCGAGACGGTCCATCGACGCAACAACCAGCTCGTCACCATCTCGCAGGTATCCGATGCACTCTTCGAGCTCTACCCGATCGGCACGCGAGCGGGCGGACTGTTTCTCGATATAGAACCGGTCGCACTCCCCCCACCGCCTCGAGCTGACGCGCCTCGTTCTGATCCGCGGCCGACACCCGCACGTACGCCACCCGCTGCCCGCGAGGACGCGAGGCTCGGCGAGCCGACTTCGAATCCGGCTGTGGCTTCGGCTGGGGCTTCGGCTGGGGCTTACGCTCGATGATGTTCTCCGAGTCCGTCGACTCCACCCGAAAGTTCCAACCCAACTCGTCCCGGCGACGGAACCGAGTCCGCACCTTCCCGCGGCTGACGATGAGCACCTCCTCGCCACCATTACCCGAACGGTTCAGCAACGTCCCGACCCGATCAGCCATGAGGAGACCCTTTCGCCCGGAATCTGTATCAATAGATACTAGACCCGACGGGAAGACGTTTCATAAAGGCCACATCGACCCTGTGACACAGCGAGGACGGTTGGCGGCATATCGTCCCACACGGGTGTACCGGTAAATCGCGCTGCTCGGTGGCGGCGTTCTAGCGGCGATACCTGACGGCGCCACCTGCATTAAGGCTCGAGCGCCTCGAGGGCTCGGGCGGCTTGCTGGTGGCGGTAGAGGGTGGCGCGGGACCATCCGACCAAGCTGGCCGCTTCGGCGGCGGTGCGGCCCTTTCTTCGGGCGTCCTGGGCGATGTCGAGTTTTTCGGCGATCACTGCGGGATCGACCGGGGGCCGACCGAACCTCGTGCCGTTCTGCTTCGCCGCGGCGATGCCGGCGTTGACGCGTTCAGTGATGAGCTCGCGCTCGTACTCGGCCAGGGTGGCGAGCATGCCCAGCATCAACCGGCCGGAGGTGGTCTCCGGATCGATGCCGTCCGAGAGCGACCGGATCTTCACGCCCTTGTCGCGAAGCAAGTTCACGTTATTGAGGACATCGATCAGGGAGCGGCCGAGGCGGTCAATGCGCCACACCACGACGGTATCGCCGGGCTCGATGTAGTCCATCAGCCGCTTCATCCCCGGGCGCTCGGTCGCGGTCCGGCTCCCCGAGGTGACGTCGGAGAAGACGTCGCGCTTCTGAACCCCGGAATCTACGAGTGCATCCAACTGCAACTGCGCGTCCTGACTCGCGGTACTGACGCGGGTGTACCCCAGATGCCTCATGGCCCGATTCTGCCCCATAAACCCCTACCGAGGCCGATCCTGAGACGAATGTCGCCAAGATGACTTAATGAGACACCGGCGGGTGGCCGTAGAGCCAGGAAAACTGCTCAAAAGTGGTCGCTGTCCTGGACGGTGTCGGGTGTCTTGAAAACCTTTAGGTTTTTAATGCGTTGTCCCAACAGTTCAGCAGACGCTGTATAGTTCAGCAAGTGCTGACTATTGTTTCCCGC
>NZ_BCSL01000045.1:0-22523 GCF_001570845.1 Dietzia papillomatosis NBRC 105045
GACCCGCGCGCTGCGACCCGCGCGCTGCGACCCGCGCGCTGCGACCCGCGCGCTGCGACCGCCCTGCCCGCGCGGCCCGGCCGCGGTCAGGAGCCGAAGGCCGCCGAGGAGATCGCGGTGGGCGTCCAGCCGTTGGCCGCGTGATCCCGGATGAACTGCATCTGCGGGTAGAAGGAGTTGCCCGGGCATGCCGTGCCGCCCCAGTCGCGGTGACCCGAGACCGCCATGATCGGTCGCGTCGCGCCGCCCTGCGGATTGCGATAGGTGATGCCCGCCCGCGGGTTGATGCCCGTGGCATTGCACAGGGCACGCACGCAGTCGATGGTCGCGCCCACGGCGGCGGCGGTCGGCGGGGCGACGGTGAAGTCGCCCAGCAGGCTGATGCCGATATTGCCGTTGTTGACGCCGCCGACGTGTCCGGCGGTGACGACCGGGGGAGCGATGCCCGCGACGGGCGGGACCTGGAACACCGGGTTGCCCACCGGTGTGCCGCCGCGGCCCTGGTAGATCCGGCCCTCGGGATCGATGATCAGGTGGTACCCGACATCGCCCCAGCCCAGGGTGTTGGCGTGGTAGTTGTAGATCGCCCGCACGCTGGCGGCACGGTCCGGCCCGGGAAGGACCGCGGTGTGGTGGATGGTGATGGACTGCGCGGGGAAGTAGGTCGGCGCCCACCGGAATCCGGAGACGTCGCCGGCGCCCCACGCGGCACGCGGGATCACCGGCAGGCCGGCCAAGCCGATGCTGCCGAGGCTGTAGTTGCGCGGGGTTCCCCGGCCGTCGTCGAAGACGGTGGCCTCGGAGCCCGCGGGGGCGTCCACCTCGTAGCCGACGGCGCCGTCGGGCGCGGCGACGAGCTCCGCGGCGGGCGTGCTGCCGGCGTCCGGCGCGGAATCCATGGCCTCGAGCGGCAGCCAGTCGCCGACGGAGCCGTCGGGGAACGCGAACCGGATGCGGCCGGCGATCTCCTCCGGGCTCGGGAAGGTGACGCCCACGAAGCCGAGCGGTCCGTTCGGCTGAATCATGCCGCTGCCGGTGGAGATCGACTGCATGAGGTCCTGGGCCACGCCGAGGGAACCGGTGGTGAACGGATCGGCCCCGGCTACGGGGCCGCGGACGGAGGTGGCGACGGCGGCGCCCACGCCGACCGATGCGGCGGTGAGGAATCCACGGCGGGTCACGGACATAACGGCTCCAGACAGACGGGTACGGAAGGCGACGCCGTACCTATCGGCGCGACCCGACGCCACATTACGCGTTTGTTGTGATCGAATCGAGACCATCGTTACCGGAGTGATACATGTGAAGGATGAGGTTCAGGAGGCGTCGTACGCAGGCTTACGAGAAGACCGTTCCGCACACCGCCACTCGGGCGATGTCTGCGGAACGGTCTTGTCGATGGGGGACTGCCGGGCGCGCCGAAGCCGCCCAGCCCGTCAGGGGGCCCAGGTGCGCGCGCCCTCGACCGAACCCACGGCCTCGGCGCTCTCGGCCTCGTCGGCGTACGCACGGTTCACAGCGGAGACCACGGCGCGCAGGGATGCGGTGGTGATGGAACCGGCCCGGCCGACACCCCAGAAGACCCGGTTGCCGAACTGCACCTCGACGTAGGCGGCTGCGGTCGCGTCGTCCCCGGCGGTCATCGCGTGCTCCGAGTAGTCGAGGATGCGTACCTCGTCGTCGAACATCTCGTTCAGGGCGGCGACGAACGCCGCCAGGGGGCCGTTACCGGACCCCGTCAACTCGCGCGTCTCGCCCTTCCACTTGATGACGGCCTCGATGAAGTCCTCGCCGTCGTCGGTCTCGGCCGGCGAGAGCACCTGGGACATGCGCTCCATGGGCGAGATGCGGTCCAGGTACTCGAGGGAGAAGATGTCCCACATGGCCTTGGGCGTGACCTCGCCGCCCTCGGAGTCGGTGACGTTCTGGACGATCTGTGAGAATTCCATCTGCAGGCGCCGCGGCAGCTGCAGGCCGTAGTCGCTCTTCATGATGTAGGCGACGCCGCCCTTGCCGGACTGCGAGTTCACGCGGATGACGGCCTCGTAGGTGCGGCCCTCGTCCTTCGGGTCGACGGGCAGGTACGGGACCTCCCACGTGATGTCGGTGATGTCCTCGCCGCGGGCATCGGCCTCGGCCTGCAGGGCGTCGAAGCCCTTGTTGATGGCGTCCTGGTGCGAGCCGGAGAACGCGGTGAAGACCAGGTCGCCGCCGTAGGGGTGGCGCTCGGGCACGGGCAGCTGGTTGGCGTACTCGACCGTGCGGCGGATCTCGTCCATGTCCGAGAAGTTGATCTGCGGGTCGACGCCGCGGGTGAGCATGTTCATGCCCAGGGTCACCAGGCACACGTTGCCCGTGCGCTCGCCGTTGCCGAACAGGCAGCCCTCGATGCGGTCGGCGCCGGCCTGGAAGGCCAGCTCGGCGGCGGCCACGCCGGTGCCGCGGTCGTTGTGCGGGTGCAGCGACAGGATGGTCGAGTCGCGGTGTGCCAGATTGCGGTGCATCCACTCGATCTGGTCGGCGTAGACGTTGGGCGTGGCCATCTCGACCGTCGCCGGCAGGTTGATGATGATCGGGTTCTCCGGCGTCGCGCCCACGACCTCGGTGACCGCGTCGCAGACCTCCTTGGAGAAGGCCAGCTCGGTGCCGGTGAACGACTCGGGGGAGTACTCCCAGCGCCAGTTGGTGTCGGGGTAGTCCTTCGCGATCGACGTGACCAGCTCGGCGGCGTCGGTGGCGATCTTCTTGATGTCGTCGCGGTCCTTACGGAAGACGACCTTGCGCTGGAGGATCGACGTGGAGTTGTAGAAGTGCACGATCACGTCGGACGCGCCCTCGCACGCCTCGAAGGTGCGGCGGATGAGGTCCTCGCGGCACTGGACCAGCACCTGGATGGTGACGTCGGAGGGGATCGCGGCGTCCTCGATGATTTCGCGGACGAAGTCGTAGTCCGTCTGCGAGGCGGACGGGAAGCCGACCTCGATCTCCTTGTAGCCCATGCGCACCAGCAGGTCGAACATGCGGCGCTTGCGCGCGGGGCTCATGGGGTCGATCAGGGCCTGGTTGCCGTCGCGCAGGTCCACGGCGCACCACTGGGGGGCGTGGGTGATGACCTCGTCTGGCCAGGTGCGGTCGGGCAGCGAGACGTCCTCGACCTCCTCGGCGAACGGCCGGTACCGGTGCCACGGCATGGAGGAGCCGCGCTGTTTGTTCCACGACGGCTGGTCGGGGCGGCCGGGCTTGGAGGGGGGCGTCAGGGTCGACGACGACGAGACGAAGGCATCAGCGGGATTCATCGTAGGGGCTCAACTTCCGTGGAGTTCGATCGTTTCAGGATCGGACCGGCGCGACGAGATCCCGCGACGGGGAGCCGGTCCGCTCTAGCGGGCCCCGCCGCGGCATCCAAGAAGGAGCACGCGCTGCATGCAGGTCACCATACACCTTCCCGCCAGACGTCACGGAATCGGAATGACGAAGGTGGTGGGGCCGGCGGTGACGTCGTTCGGGGTGTGCAGAGGGGAGTCGGGGCCCAGGTCCTGGACGTCGCCGTCGTGCATCGATCCCCACACGCGTCGGCAGCCGGCTTCCTCGGCCACCGAGACGGCCTTCTCGACGAGCCGGTGCGCGATGCCCTGGCGGCGCAGGTCCTCGCGGACGCGGATGCCGTAGACGAACAGGTCGGGGCTGTCTCCCAGGTGGCCGGTCTCCACGGCGACGAGCATCGCCACCGGGACCCCGTCGTGGAGGGCCATCAAGAGCAGGTTGGAACCGCGGTCGAGGAAGTCCTGCGTCCACTCGGCGGTGGGCGGGGAGTCGAACAGGTCGCCCGCGGACAGCACGAGGTCCAGGTCTGCGCGCGAGGCGCGACGGATCAGGAGCTCCGGCGGGGTCATTTCTCCAGTGTGGCAAATAGCGCCGTGGTTCGGCACGGGCGCGGCCCCGGGGCGGCGGGTCGGTCGGCGCATCTGTCTGCGTCTCGGGTGGGGGAGGGGCCCGCTGTCACCGGTGGGTGATCATCCAGTCGATCCACCCGTTCTGGGCCGGGATCGATTCGTACCACGCGGGGTTGGTCCCGTTCGGCTGGCGGCGACCGTGGTCGGAGCCGGAGTGGATGCCGACGAGGCGGTCGCCCTGGAAGACGGGCCCGCCCGAGTCGCCGAGGCCGTAGCCGCCCTCGATGGTGTGCGAGCGGCCGATCCGGGAGCCGCCGCGGGGTTCCATCCGGTCGAGGCGGGTGAGCCCGGTGCGCAGGTCGGCCGAGCGCAGGCCGCGGGGGGTGGTCTCGCCGAAGCCGTGGAAGCGCAGGACGGCGCCCGGGGCGGGGTCGACGCCGGCGCGCAGGACGGACGGCGACGGCGCGGGGTGGCGGAGCTTGATGAGCATGAAGTCCCCGGCGGGGGCCTTGTAGACGGCTTCCGGGGTGTGACGGCCGAAGCTGCCGGTGTCGAGGGAACCGAAGGCGCCGACGACCTGCGGGGTGGCGAGCGGGGCGGTGGTGGCGAAGCCGCCCGGCACGGTGGCCCAGTTGCCGAACCCGAGGGTGTAGGCGTTGGGGTCGGTGGGGCCGCAGTGGGCGGCGGTGGCGACCCAGCGCGGGTGGACGACGACTCCCGAGCAGGGCGCGCCGAGCACGCCGCCGAAGGTGGTGATCTGCACTGCCCACGGCGCCGGGCCCGAGGGTGCGCCGCCGACCACGGCGCCGGCGGTGGGGGCCGTGACCGCGAGCGTGGCGGCGACCGTCCCGACGGCCGCGCCGATCGCCGAGAGAAGCCGACCCGTGTGACGTGTGAGGCGCATGTGATACAGCTTAGGCGATCGGGAGGCGAGGTCGGGCCGCTCGGCGAGAGTGCTCATGGCAGGAAAATCGCGTCCGCCGGTGCCCGCGTTACCGCGAGGGCGGTTCGGGGCGCGTGTCGGGGGGTATCACCGACGGTGTCCCGGACGGGGTCTCGGCCGCCGTCCCCGGCGGCGCGCCCGACGCTGCCTCCGACGTGTCCGCCGACGCGCCCGACCCGTTCACCGACCCGTCAACTGACGGCGCCGGGTCGACCTCCTTGTGCGCGAGCCGTACCGTCGCGACGACCATGACGATGAGCGTGGCTGCGAGGATCGACAGCTCGGGGCCGTCGACCGCGAACCATTCGCCGAGGACCACCACGCCGAGCGCGAGCGAGACCACCGGCGTGGTGACGGTCGAGGCGGGGACGGCCTGGTGGACGCCGCCGGCGGAGAACGACATCTGTTGCAGCGTCAGCGCGAGGACGGCGGCCACGACGAGCCCGTACACCTCGCCGGTGGTGGCCACGAGCAGCGGTCCGCCCTCGTAGAACCGGTCGGCGACGCCCTTGGTGAGGAGCGCGACGTAGGCGAACGCGGTGCCGCCGGCCACGCCCAGTAGCAGGGCACGGTTGCCGTCGGCGCGGAGCGCCCGGGAGAGGCGGAGGAGGACGACGACGACGAGGGCGCCCGCCGCGCAGGCCAGTGCCCACTGCCACCAGGGCGGATGTGCCTCGCCTCCGGTGGGCCGGCCGTAGATCACCAGGACGACCACGCATCCCGCCAGGACGTGCCCCCAGAACAGTTCGGTCTTGGTGACCCGCCGCCCGGTCACCCATGCGCCCAACGGGAGGGCGAAGGTGAGTGAGAGGACGGTGATCGTCTGGACCAGGATCAGCGAGCCGTAGATCAGCGCCAGCCCCTGGAACACGAAGCCGGTGAGGCTTATGGCCATGCCGGTCCACCAGTACCTGCTGGTGAGGATGTGGAAGTCACCCTCACGTCGACCCTGCGCGCGGCGCGGTGAACGGTGCCGCATCACGGTGCCGAAGGCCTGGCTGAGGGCGGAGGCGAGGGCGAGGAGTACAGCCGCCCAGGTTTCAGTCATCACTCACGAGTAAACACCTCCCGTAAAGTGGGTCTGCGTTAAGCCGATCAACACCGGAAGGGTGTGACCGCGTGGCACTCGTAGTGCAGAAGTACGGCGGCTCCTCCGTGGAGTCCGCAGAACGGATCCGTCGGGTGGCCGAACGGATCGTGGAGACCAGGAAGGCGGGCAACGACGTCGTGGTCGTGGCCTCGGCCATGGGCGACACGACCGACGAGCTGCTGGATCTGGCCGACCAGGTCTGTCCCTCGCCGCCGCAGCGCGAGATGGACATGCTGCTGACGTCGGGTGAGCGCATCTCCAACGCGCTGCTCGCGATGGCCATCAGCTCGTTCGGGATGGAGGCCTACTCGTTCACCGGGTCGCAGGCCGGCATCATCACCACCACCCGGCACGGCAACAGCCGGATCATCGACATCACCCCGGGCCGTGTCCGCGAGGCGCTCGATCAGGGCAAGATCGCCCTCGTCGCGGGCTTCCAGGGCGTGTCCCGTGAGACCCGCGACGTGACGACCCTCGGCCGCGGTGGGTCCGACACCACCGCTGTCGCGATGGCCGCGGCGCTGGGCGCGGACGTGTGCGAGATCTACTCGGACGTCGACGGCATCTACACCTCCGATCCGCGGATCGTCCCGAACGCCCGCAAGCTCGACACCATCTCGTACGAGGAGATGCTCGAGATGGCGGCGGTCGGCTCCAAGATCCTCAACCTGCGCAGCGTCGAGTTCGCCCGCCGCTATCACGTGCCGCTGCGCGTCCGCTCTTCGTATTCGACCAACCCGGGCACTCTCGTGGCCGGAAAAGTGGAGGACATCCCCGTGGAAGACGCAGTCCTGACCGGAGTCGCTCACGACGCCTCGGAGGCCAAGATCACGGTGGTCGGCATCCCCGACCAGCCGGGGTACGCGGCCAAGATCTTCCGCGTCGTCGCCGATGCCGAGATCAACATCGACATGGTCCTGCAGAACGTCTCCAAGGCGGAGGGCAGGACCGACATCACCTTCACCTGCCCGCGCGAGGTCGGCGCCAAGGCGGTCGAGGTGCTGTCCAAGGCCAAGGACGAGCTGGGCATCGACCAGGTGCTCTACGACGACAACGTCGGCAAGGTCTCCCTCGTCGGCGCGGGCATGAAGTCGCACCCGGGCGTCACGGCGACGTTCTGCGAGTCGCTGTCCGAGGCGGGCGTGAACATCGAACTCATCTCCACCTCGGAAATCCGGATCTCGGCGCTGGTCCGCGAGGATGAGCTCGCCGACAGCGTCCGCGCCCTGCACGCGGCGTTCGAGCTGGGCGGCGAGGAGGAGGCGCAGGTCTACGCCGGCACCGGCCGCTGACCCACGCCCCGTCCAGCCCGCACCCGGCCTACCCGCCCGGCCGGCCCACCCGCCCGCGCCGGCACTGATTCCGCGAGCCGCCACTGATTCCGTGAGCCGTCACTTGTGTACGTTTTCCTGTCGAACGTCCTGGGGAAACGCTGACGCAAGTGACGGCTCGCGATGTGCCGGTGCCGGATCATCCGATATGGCCACCGCTCTGGTCGACCCAGGGCCGCGCCCAGATGCGCAGCGCGTGGCCGTCAAGCCCGATCACGGAACGCATGGGTGATCTGGGTCGCGAGTTCTGCGGGAGTGCGGAAGAGCTGGCGCTTCGTCACGACGATCACTGTCCACCCGAGCGCCGCCAGTCGATTTCGCCTTTCGATGTCCCGCGTGTGCTGGTCCGAGTACCCGTGATGCTTCCCGTCATACTCGATCGCGATCCGGCGGGCCGGGTCGGCGAGATCTAGCCTGTACGGGGTGCCGGGAACCCGGTACTGGACAACCAGCTGGTCGAATCCGAGGTCGTGGGTGAAGAGTCGCAGGCGGGTCTCCATCGGCGACTCGGAGAGCGGGGCGCAGAGCGCGGCGTGCCGCAGTGCAGTCGCCCGCCGGCTGGCCTCGGGATTGCGGTCGGCCATCGCTTGCACCGAAGCGCGGGCATCGACCCCGAGGCGGCCAGCACCGTCCAGTGCGATGACGGCCTGGTCGCGGGGGAGATAGCGTGCGAGGTCGAACAGGGCGCGTCCGAGCGTGGCGACCTGGATCGGGTGCCCGTGGGGGCCCAGGAATTCCTCGTACTGCGACTCGGGGATCGTGAATTGTCTAGACAACACCCGGGGGCGCCGGACCCGTCGGCTGCCGGTGGCTACCTCGAGGATGGAATCGGGCGGTGGCCACGGGTGGCCGTGAAACGCCGCGGCGGTCCACCCGGTGGCGACGGCGTCCGGCCGGACGACGCTCAACGCCTCGAGTTGGAGGGCCACGGACTCCCGTGATTCGTTCGGGACCCAGACGCCGCGCTGCACTCTCCTTCGTCCGTTGGTCGCGCGCCGGCGTCCGCGGGTCCGCGAGAGTTCGTTGAACGTGAGGGGCTCTGGCGATCTGCTCATAGTCACGAGGGTCGTCGACGGCTCGGTCCTGTCCCCGCGGTCCCGGGCCCGGTCGTACCCGTCTGTGGACACGGGCGGGATTTGTGGAATTCACGATGTCGTGCTCGACGGTGCAACGCCCGGCAAACGGACGATCATCACTGACGGAAGCCGGGGAGCAGCTGGCCGGTTGGCGACCTCGATCCGTCCCCGCGCTCGTCGGATGAACCCAGGGACCATCGAAGGGCAGGCGGGGTGGCCGAGCCTGGCCTCGCACGAGGACCAGCTCTGCCCTGAAGTGGTGTTTCGCCCGAACGCCGCGCCCGCCCTCCTCCGTCAGCCGTCACTTCGGTCAGCGTCTGCCGAGGGCGGGGTCGGCCGAAGCGTGCACATGCGACGGCTAGCTGCGAATCGATGCCACCGCCCGCCCGTCGCCCCGCCGCCCTGCTAGCCGACAGCCGCGCAAGCCCCCGAGGCGGCCCGGCGTGCCGCGGCGGGCTCGTCGAGGTGTGACGCGAGCCGCTGTCTATCGTCGCGGGCCTCGGTAGACTGGGTCGTCACACCGGTCGGTCGAGCGCAGGGCGGAGAACCCGTCCGCGGCGGGCCGGGTCGCCAAGACTTCCAGGAGTTGACCTCACAGATGACCACTGTCGCCGTAGTCGGAGCCACGGGCCAGGTGGGGCGCGTCATGCGTGCCCTGCTCGAGGAGCGGGACTTCCCGGCGGACACGGTCCGTTTCTTCGCCTCCGCCCGCTCGGCCGGGACCACGTTGCCGTTCCGTGGCGAGGACATCGTCGTGGAGGACACCGCCGCCACCACTGACGAGGAGCTGAAGGGCATCGACATCGCCCTGTTCTCCGCGGGCGGCACCATGTCCAAGGAGCAGGCGCCGAGGTTCGCGGCGGCGGGCGCTGTCGTCGTCGACAACTCCAGCGCGTGGCGCAAGGACCCCGACGTCCCCCTCGTCGTCTCCGAGGTCAATCCCGACGCGGCGAAGAACCCGCCGAAGGGCATCATCGCCAACCCCAACTGCACCACGATGGCCGCGATGCCGGTCCTCAAGGTCCTGCACGACGCGGCCGGCCTCAGGCGCCTGGTCGTGTCGACCTACCAGGCGGTCTCCGGGTCGGGCTTGGCCGGTGTGGACACGCTCAACGACCAGATCACCGGCAACGTCGGCGCGGGCCACGAGCTGGTGCACGACGGCTCGGCGCTGAAGGTCGACGAGACCGGGCCGTACGTCGCGCCGATCGCGTTCAACGTGCTGCCGATGGCGGGTGCGCTGGTCGACGACGGTTCGGAGGAGACGGACGAGGAGCAGAAGCTGCGCAACGAGTCGCGCAAGATCCTCGACCTGCCGGAGCTGCGGGTCGCGGGTACCTGCGTGCGCGTGCCGGTGTTCACCGGTCACACGCTGAGCATCAACGCGGAGTTCGACAAGGACATCACGCCGGAGCAGGCGCGCGAGCTGCTGTCGAAGGCGCCGGGCGTGAAGGTCGTGGACGTGCCGACCCCGCTGGATGCGGCGGGCATCGACGAGTCGCTGGTGGGCCGGATTCGCCAGGACCAGTCGATCGAGGGCGACAAGGGCCTCAACCTCATGGTGGCGGGCGACAATCTGCGCAAGGGCGCGGCGCTCAACACCATCCAGATCGCGGAGCTGCTGGTCAAGTAGCGCACCTGCTGGTCGAGTGGCCAGTCGCGGGCTGAGCTGGTCGGGAGTTCGCCGTCTCGGCGGTATGACCAAAGGCATACTTTCGGTATGTCCCACACGACGATCAAGGTGAGTCGCGACCTCCGGGATCTTCTGAAGAGGCAGGCCGCCGAGGAGCACCGCACGCTGGGCGACCATCTTGCGTATCTCGCCTCACTCGCCGAGAAGCAACGGCGGCTCAAGCGCCTGCGTGCGGAGATAGACGCGACATCGCCAGAAGATCTGGCGTCCTACCGCGAGGAATCCGAGTGGTGGGAGCGGGCGCAGGATGCCTGACCCGACTCCCGGGGAGGTCATATGGGTTGTCCTCGATCCCGTGGCGGGTCGTGAGCAGAGTGGTCGCCGGCCCGCGGTGGTGGTCTCGTCGCGCGCGCACATCTCCCTCGCCGATACTCTCGTGATGGTGGTTCCGGTGACGTCGGTGGATCGCGGATGGTCGAACCACGTCCTGCTCCGTGGAGACGTGTTCGATCGCGACTCCTGGGCGATGACCGAGCAGCGCGCACCCTTTCGCGCCAGCGTGTTGTCGGCCATGCCGGCCAGGTGGATGCCGGGACCCTGGTAGACATTCGCCGGTGGATCCAGGATTTTCTTGACGAGTAGCGGTCGACCGCACGGGGCGCCCCGGCGCGGCGAATAGTGGGCTGTGTCAAGGATTGTGGACAGGTCCTCGGTGATTTCTGGTGTGTCAGGCCGCCCCGGGTAGGTCCTCGGCGGCGTCGGCCTGGGCGTCTGCCCACGCTCGGGCCGGGGTGCGATATCCGAGGCTGGAGTGTGGTCTACGACGGTTGTAAAACACCTCGATGTACTCGGCCACGGCGAACCGCGCCCTGGCCCGCGTGTGGAACACCTGCGGGTGGTACATCTCGTTCTTCAAGGTCGCGAAGAACGTCTCGGCGGCGGCGTTGTCCCAGCACACACCGGTTCGACCCATCGACTGCACGAACCCGTTCCGGGTGCAGTAGGTGACGAACTCGTCGGAGGTGTACTGGGACCCGTGATCGCTGTGGAACACCGCGCCGGGTGTTGCTTGCCCCTGGGTTCGGGCCATCTCCAGGGCGTCGACGACCAGGCTGGCGCGCATGTGCTCGGCGGTCTGCCACCCGATTACTTTGCGGGTGGCCAGGTCGATCACCGTGGCCAGGTACAACCACCCTTGCCCGGTGCGCAGGTAGGTGATGTCGCCGACCAGCGCCTCTCCCGGGCGGTGACTCTCGGGGGCGAAGTCGCGGCCGAGCTTGTCGGCGAAGACCTGGGCTTTCTCGTCGGGGACGGTGGTGCGCTTGTAGGCCTTGCGCTGGATGGCCGCGAGCCCAAGTTCGCGCATCAGATCTGCCGCCAACCCGACCGAGGCAGGGTGCCCCTCGTCGTTCAGAATCGCGGCGATGCGCCGGCACCCGGCCGTGCCTCGTTGCTTATCGAAGACCCGCTGAATCTCGCCCTTGAGCGCCTCTCGGCGGGCCTGGGTGGCCGTGACCTGCCCGGCACGGGACCGCCAAGCGTAAAACGACGAGCGGGCCACACCGAGCTGGGCGCACATCCACTCGATCGGAAAGCTCGCCTTCTCCGCCTCGATCAGGGCTGACTTCTCACTCAGTCCTGCTCCCGGGCGAAGTGGGCCGCGGCTTTTTTAGGAACTCATTCTCCATCTTCAGCCGACGGTTCTGCTCCTCCAGTTCCGCCAACCGGCCATGGTCCGCCGGGCTCATATCGGGGATTGGCTCCGGGTTGGCCTGACGATGCTTCTGCACCCAGTTGCCCAAGGTCCCGGGGTTGATCGCCAACTCCCCGGCGACCTCGGCGATCGAGCGGTCACTCTGCAGGACCAGCTGCACCGCTTCGGCCTTGAACTGCGGACTGAACCTCCGCCTCGAACTCACTGCCATGTTCTCGATCCTCTCTCATCAAGAGGCCTGTCTAAGAACCTTGGTACACCCCATAGTGAGGGGACGAACGCCTCGCTGCTCCGCAGGCGCCGAACCCCGGCCCCGCCTTCAGCAGGCCCCACAACCCCACCACCCGAGAGGACCACGCATGACCCCGACCCTGACCCACCACGAGGACATCGCCGTCCTCACGCTCGGCAACGACGAGAACCGCTTCTCCCCGGACCGGCTCGACGCGATCAACGCCCACCTCGATGAGGTCGAGAAGTCCGCGAAGGGGCTCGTCACCGTGGGGTCGGGCAAGTTCTACTCCAACGGTCTCGACCTCGACTGGCTCATGGCCAACTTCGACCGCCTCGACTGGTACGTCGGCCGGATCCACGAGCTGTTCTCCCGCGTCCTGACGTTCTCCCTGCCGACGGTCGCCGCGGTCAACGGGCACGCCTTCGGCGGCGGGGCGATGCTCGCGATGGCCCACGACTACCGGGTGATGCGCGACGATCGCGGTTACTTCTGCTTCCCCGAGGTGGACATCAACATCCCGTTCACTCCCGGCATGGCGGCGCTGATCCAGGCCAAGACGACCCCGCAGACGGCCATGACCGCGATGAGCACGGGCCACCGCTACCCCGGTGCCGAGGCGAAGGCCGCGGGCCTCGTCGACGCGACCGCTGCGGAGGCCGAGATCGTCACCGCGGCGCTCGGGCGTCTCCAGCCGATCCTCGGCAAGGACCGCACCACTCTCGGCGCCATCAAGTCCACGATGTTCGCCTCCGTCACCGAGGCGCTGGGCCGGGGCCCCGGCGGCGTCAGCCTCTGACGCCCACCCGCCCCGGGTCGACCGCGAGCTCGGGGTGCCGCGGGGATAGATCGACGACGACAACGACAACGACAACGACGACGACAACGACGACGACGAGGACCGCCGCCGCTCGGAAACGATGCGGCCGCCCGGTCACGCCGAACCGGCGGCGGCTTCGGTCGTATAGAGGTCGGTCCAGTGCCATAGTGGAACTGCACGCCCCTCGTGTCCCGGCCTGCTGCCGGAACACGTGGCCAGATCGCACGACTCCCTGCAGGTTCACGCCTGCACCGACGAGAGGAACGCAGATGGCTATCAACGACGACGACATCACCACGTCCGGCGCTCAGGGCGAGGGCATCGCCGACGGCGGTTCCAACCCGGGCGGCCACGACGGCGGCGCCGACGGATCCGCCCACCACATGAAGGGCGAGGGCGAGGGCCTGGCTGACGGCGGTTCGAACCCGGACGGCCACGACGGCGGCGCGGACGGTTCCGCCGATGGCTCCGCGAACACCGGCGAAGGGGTGGCCGACGGCGGCTCCAACCCGGATGGTGCCGACGGCGGCGCTGACGGCACCCAGTAATTGCGGGCGCTTCATCGGTGCGTCGCGTGCGGCTCGGATGAGTTCGCGGCTCAGGTGTGGGGGCAGCGGCCCCTGCTGACCCGGGCGGCCGAGCTGCCACGCGACTACTCCGACCTGCTCTCACCCGGGATGGTCGACGAGATCATCGCCGAACGCGGGGTGCGCACGCCGTTCGTCCGGATGGCGCGGGAGGGCACGCTCGTCGACCGGGCGTGCTTTACCCGCTCCGCGGGTTTCGGGGCGCAGATCGCCGATCAGCTCGACCCCGACGGCGTGCTCACGCAGTACGCCGCCGGGGCGACGCTCGTCCTGCAGGGTCTGCACCGGTTCTGGCCGCCGATCATCGACTTCGTGCGGGGCATGACCTCGGACATCGGGCATCCGGTGCAGACCAACGCCTACATCACCCCGCCCGCGAATCGCGGGTTCGATCCGCACTACGACGTCCATGACGTCTTTGTGCTCCAGGTGTCCGGCACCAAGCGGTGGCGGGTGCACGAGCCCGTCCACCACCATCCGCTTGCGGATCAGCCGTGGACCGATCACCGCGAGGCGATCGCCGAACGGGCGAAGGACGAGCCGGTCATCGACACCGTGCTCGAGCCGGGGGACTGCCTCTACTTGCCGCGCGGCTGGATCCACTCCGCCGAGGCGCAGGGCGATACCTCCATCCACCTCACGGTGGGCGTGGCCCCCTTGACCGGGCATGACGTCGCCACGGCGATGATCGAGGCACTGGCCTCGGAGGCGGAGCTGCGGGCGTCGTTGCCGTTCGGGCTCGCCCCGGTCGATGCCGCGCGCGCCGAGCCCCACGCCCGCGAGGTCCTCGACGTGCTGGCCCGGCTGATCGCCGAGAAGCAGGAGCAGCTCAGCGCTCTCGCCGGCGACGCGCTGGCTGGCAAGTACCTCGATCTCACCCGACCCGCTGCGATCCGCCCGCTGGCCACCCTGGATGCCGTTGCGGCCCTCGACGCCGACACTCGGCTGCGGTTGCGCGAGGGACTCCACGTACGGGTGGACTGCACCGACTCCGCCGCCGCCGATGCCGACACGGTCGTATTGCGGCTGCCCACCAAGTCGGTCACCTTCCCGGCGGTGTGCGCTTCCGCCCTGCGCGCCGTCCTTGAGGGCGACCCCGTCAGCGCCGGCACGCTGCCCGGCCTCGATGCCGACGACGGCCTGGTGGTTCTCCGGCGGTTGTTGCGGGAGGGCGTGGTGGTGGCGCTGTGAGCAGGCCTGCGGATTGGGAGCCGTGCAGTGATTCGTCGTTGCGCCGCGGCGATCCCCTGGACGGGTCGGGCTCCCGGGGGTTGCGGTGGCTGATGGTCGAGCTGGCCGGCCCGTGGGGTTATTCGGCGTTGCTCGACTCGCCGGGTCTACTTCCGCCGGAGCTGGGTCGCGAGATCGCCGGGCGTGCCCAGGAGGCTGATGTGCGGGTTGCCGCGATCCGCAGACCGGGTCGTCGTCGTCACACCGATGCGCAACGCTGGCGGTGGGCGCTCGCCGACGCCCGGCCCGGGCACGAGTCGCTGCGGTGGGGCGAGGTCAACGGGCCGGTCGGGTACGCCGAAATCCCCCTGGACGGTTCGGCGGGCACTCCCAGCACGGAGCCGCTGGTCGCCGTGTGCGCGCACGGCAAGCACGATCAGTGTTGCGCGGTGCGGGGGCGTGGCGCCGCGGCGCGCATCGCCGCGCGGCATCCGGAGGCGACGTGGGAGTGCTCGCACCTGGGTGGCGACCGCTTTGCCGCGACGATGCTCGTCCTGCCGCACGGGCTGTTCTACGGGCGGGTGGACCAGGCGGAGGATCCGGGCGACATCGTCACCCGCTACACCGAGGGCCGGGTCGACGAGCGGTACCTGCGCGGGCGCAGTAGCTACTCGGCGGTCGTGCAGAGCGCGCAGCATCATGCCCGCGCGGTGGTGCCCGACGACCGCATCGACGCCTTCGCCCCCGTGCGCGTGGTCGAACGCGACGAGCACGTCGAGGTGACGCTGGAGGGCCCACGCGGTGCGGTCGAGGTGTGGCTGCGGGAGACCTACTCCGAGCCGATCTTCACGATGTGCCGCGCCCACGCGCCCGGCCCGGTGAGGCAGTGGGAGCTGATCGAGGTCAGGGCCGGCGGGTAGGGCGGGGCCGATGTCCTCCGGGATGCCGGGGGAAGGGCCAACGACGACGACGACGACGAGGTCCGCGGCTCACATGATGAATGCTCTGGCCGGCCGTTCATTCCGGGCGTACGGGGTATGACAGAACGTATACTCTCGGTATGTCCGTCACCACGATCAAGGTGAGCCGTGAGCTGCGAGATCTCCTCAAGCGGCAGGCGGCTGAGGAGCAGCGCACTCTGGGCGAGCACTTGACGTACCTCGCATCCCTCGCCGACAAGCACCGGCGATTCGAGCGACTACGCGCGGAGGTGGACGCGACGTCGCCCGAGGATCTGGCGTCTTACCGCGACGAGACCGGGTGGTGGGAGTCGGCGCAGGATGCATGAGCCGACCCCGGGCGAGATCGTATGGGTGGTCCTCGATCCCGTGGTCGGTCGCGAACAGAGCGGCCGCCGACCCGCGGTGGTGGTCTCGTCGCGAGCGCACATCTCCATCGCCGACACCCTGGTGATGGTGGTCCCGGTGACCTCGGTGAATCGCGGATGGTCGAACCACGTCCGGCTCCTCGGAGACGTGCTCGACCGCGACTCCTGGGCGATGACCGAGCAGGTGCGGACCATCTCTCGCCAGCGCGTGGTCGGCCACGCCGGTCGGGTGGACTCGACGACCCTCACCGACATCCGCCGGTGGATCTCCGACTTCTTGGAGGAATAGCCCGCCGGTCGGCGGGGCGGCGCCGAGCGGATCTCGCGCCACGCCGCCCGGTCATGTAGATCGGGCGGCGTGGGTTCTGCGCTTGAGGGTGGGTCAGGCGTTCTGGACGGCGCCGTTCACCACCGGCTCGGACAGGGAGTCGGCCACGGACTCGGCGGCGGTCTCCTCGAGCGGGATGGTGCAGGCCAGCGGCTCGCTGTCGGACCAGTCGTGGCCCCAGTAGCTGTCGGCGGTGATGTTGTGCGGCAGGTACTGGTCCTCGTCCACCATCAGGCCGTCGTAGCCGAACTCGATGTCCCAGCCGCCGGGCGCGCGCAGGTAGTAGGACACCATCTTGTCGTTGGTGTGGCGGCCGAGGGTGGAGGAGATGCCGAACCCGTGCTCGGTGGCGCGCTCCATGGCCTGGGCGACCATGTCCATCTCGGCCACCTCGAGCATGATGTGCACGGTCCCCGGGCCCATGTGCGGGGCGGGCATCACGGCGAAGCTGTGGTGGTGCGGGTTGACGCCCATGAACTGGATGCGCAGCGGCGGCATGCCGGGCGCGGCCGGGAACGGGAACGCGCCGCGGGTGTGGAAGCCCAGCACGTCGCGGTAGAAGCCGATGGTGGCGTCGTAGTCGGTGGTGGGGACCACGAGGTGGCCCAGGCCCAGCTCGTCGGTGACGAACTCGGTGCGGTACTTGGTAGAGACCTTGGAGTGGTCCAGCTCGGCGCCGTGGAAGATCTCCAGGCGCTGGCCGCAGGGGTCCTGCAGGGTGATGGCGCCGTCGACCTTGATGGCCTGCGTCTCGTCGTGGGTGAGGTCGCGGTAGGCGATGCCGTGCTCGGTGAGGGTGGCCCGGACGCGGTCCAGGGCGATCTCGTCGCGCACCTCCCAGCCCACGGCGGCGAGGTTGTCGTTCTCCGCGCGGCGCAGCGTGATGCGGCGGGCGCGCTCGTCGAGGCGCAGGTGGAGGGTGTCGTCGTCGCCGCCGGCACCCACGCCCAGGTCCAGCACGTCGTGGGCGAGGGTGCGCCAGCGGTCGAGGTCGGTGGTGTCGATCCTGAGGTAGCCGAGGGCTCGGATGTCGCCCATGGTGTGTCCTTTCGCCGATGAGGGTCCCGGCGTGCCGGGGGTGCCGCCGTCCGTCGCGCTGCGCGCGTCCGGGGGAGGGATGAGGACACAGTGACCGCGTTGTGGCGCGCGTCACCGTTCGATTCCGGTGGGTGGGAAAGGTGCAGGTGGGGCCGTGGGTGTTAGGGCGACGACGACGAGGTGCGCGGTCTCGGATGGTGGGCGAGCCCCGGGACCGGATTTGCGCGTCCTCAAGTGTGTCTGCGGCTACCTCGGCGCCACCGACCAGATCATCGACTCGGTCCTGAAGCGCGCGGACCGCACGCGTGGAGGACGATCACGACCGCTGTGCGCATCACCGGCGAGACCCTCGCGGGCACCCCCGACCTGCCGCTGCTCGTGTGCGGGCCCGGCCCCGGCGTGTCGGCGCGGGAGCTGTGGGCGGGCGTCGCCGCGAGGCTTGAGGACCGGTTCCACGTGGTGACGTGGGAGTGTGACGACGACGAGGTGCCCGATCGCGCGGCCGATCTCGTCGACCCGGTGGTTCAGTACATCGACGGGGTATGCGACGAGCGCGGCGAGCCGGCCGGGGCCTTTCACTTTGCCGGGTGCGGCCGGTCTGACGTGGGGCCGGCGCTGCTAGCGCGGCAGCCGGAGCGCGTGGTCGCCGCCGTGCTGTGCGGGGTGCCGGCGGCGGGCGTCGACCCGACGGGCATTGCCGCGCCGGTCGTCGCGATGGCCGGGGTCTACGACGCCGACGTGGCGATCTCCGATGTCGCCGCCCTCGCCCACGGTGCGCCCGAGGGACGGTTGGTGGTGCTGGAGCGGGCCGGTGGGCCCGCGCCGCTCGAGGCGCCCGAGCAGGTCGCCGCCGAGCTCGCTCGGCTGGCGCCCGCGCCGGGGTTCGCGACGATCGCCGAACGCACCGACGCCGGCATGGCCGTGCGCCGGGCGGTGCTGGGCGATGCCCACGTGGATCGGGCGACCGCCGCCGCTACAGATCTGACGCGCGAGTTCCAGAAGTTCATCACCGACTACGCGTGGGGCGGCATCTGGACGCGGCCCGGGCTGGACCGCCGGGCGCGCTCGATGATCACGCTCACAGCGCTCGTGGCCCGCGGTCACCACGAGGAACTGGCGATGCACCTGCGCGCGGCCCGCACCAACGGGCTGAGTCTCGACGAGATCCGGGAGCTCCTTCTGCAGACCGCCATCTACTGCGGAGTGCCCGACGCCAACACCGCCTTCAGGATCGCAAGGCAGACGCTGGAGGGGTGAGGAGCTAGCTCGCACTCTTGAACGCGTCGAAGCGGGCAGAAAGACGGTCTCGGTCAGGTTTGTCCCGGCTGCGCGAGGGCAGCCACAGAGAGCGCTTGTGCATCCGCTGGAGGCCGTAATCCAGCATCGGACCGTCTTTCTCGTGAAGAACGTCCGCATTGATATGGACTTCATAGTCTGGAGAAATACCGAGGATGTTCTCGTCGTACGCGGCGTGGTGAATCTTGCACAGCGCTAGTCCATTAGTTACCACCGGCTTGCCGTCCTCGTTCGCATCGGCGGTGATGTGAGCAGCATCCAGCAACGGGATCTTCTTTAGAACGCAGACAGCACATCGTTCGGCGTATGCGGTGAGCACCTTCGCGCGAAACTCCGGCTGGTGCAGCCGCTGCCGGACAATTCGCTCAGCGTACCGCCGCTGGTCGTCGCTCAGATGCGCAGGGTCGGGCAGAAACCGCAAGCTCTCGTCAATGGCGAGCAAGAAGCGCTGATGTTCGGGCTCATCTTTCACAACGTACACAGGCATGATGGGCACGTATTGTCCGGTTGCTACTTTGCGCAACATGACAATGGGAAGGCCTAACCTCATGGCCTCGCGGAGTTTGCTGTTAGATCCGCCCATTGGATCCTGGCCGACAGGGCGCCTTTCGTAGGAATATCGATAAAGCGAATCGCCATGGTCGCCATCGTCGTACTCACTGTCCGGGTCGCTCACGATTGTGAGGGTTGCGGCGTAGGACTTTGGGTTCCATATGCCCTTGGAGGAGTCGATGATCCGCTCTGGGCCCCAACCGAAATCCACCTGCGTTAGCCACTGTCGGGAGAGGACTGGATTGCTGGCGAACTCTGTAGCCAGAGCATGCATAAGGGAAGTTCGCCTGTTGAGCTCTGCTGATAGGTCTGCCACTAGGTCATCATGGCATCAAGCTCTGCGGCGAGCTGCCTAAAGGAGTGGTTTGAAGGACAGCTACTGCAGGAAGGTCCGGGCTTGCCCAGTCCAAAGTGGACAACTTAGTGACGGGTAGCCAGCGCATCTCGTCGTGGTCTGTGCTGGCGCTGGGAACCTCGGACGACGAGACGAGGTAGCACGCTAGATCTATCTCGACATCGCCGAGCGAGGTGATCGATCTGTCCACGAGGCCTCCCACCGAGATTGAGACCTTGAGTTCTTCTCGAATCTCGCGAACAAGGGCGCGCTCGGGGGTCTCGCCGTTGTCGATTTTGCCGCCGGGGAACTCCCACTTGCCGGCCGCGGATTTGCCGGCCGCTCGTCTGCACGCGAGCACGTCACTTCCCCGAACGAACACTGCTGCCACTACTTGAATACGAGACAACGGGACTCCCCGGTAAGCGGGCTGCACATGCGGGAATAAAATTTCGCTCCCGTGAGGCTTTGAGACCGGTCGGCGGGTGGCCCAGTCGCTCTACCAGTGGGTTCTCGCGAGAACGCCGAGCAGGGCATCGATTGCGGACTCCCCAGACGCAACTAGTCATGTGCAACTTTAAGCGGAGGCTCGACGGCTGGGCCGGACACAACGGTCCGGATTCCTATCGAATCCGGACCGTTGTTGCCTAGGTCAGAAGGTGTTGACCCAGGCCAGCCGGTTCGAGCTGAACGAGATGAACCCGTCGTTAAGGACGACGTACTGACCCGGCTGAGCAGCTGGATCGCCCTCGAAGCAAACATCTCCAGATACCTGTCCGCCGGGAGCAAGGTCCCCAAACGACAGCTCAGCTCGGTCGCCGCCATAGGTGGTCATCCTTGCTGCGCCGTTGGGGTCCTGCATCTTCCAGTCGATGGAGTTGAAGCTCACCGGATCGTCACTGTCGTTCTTGATCGTGATCGTGGTGCACATGATCTGGGTGCCAAACGGCGTGTTTTCCGCGCTCAGTGGGGTGCTCGTCGTGGCGACACCATCCTTAGTGATGGTATCGCCGGCGTTCGCGGATGTGTCCTTGTCGGTCTTTCCCTGGAATGGCACTCCGGGCGCTTCGTCCTGCGCGGCCCCCTGGGAGGAGTTATCCGGCGACGACACACTTGGGGATTCGTCGTCGCCACCACTCATCGCAGCGACGATGATGGCAAGCAGGATCAAAACGCCGATAACGATGAGGCCGATCTTCATGCAGCCGCCCTTCTTCTTCGGCGGGGGCTGGGGCTGGTAGCCCTGCTGCGGGTAACCGAACTGCTGCGGGGGCGGACCTTGCTGCCAGTTCGGGTCCGGGTTCCCCTGCGGGTGCGGCGGTTGCTGGGTCATGAATCCTCCATTGTGAATGGTGCTAACTGAGAACTTCTCAGAGACTATCCGATGGGTGGGCGCTCGGACGAAGAAGTCGATCACTTGCGTTGCTCATCGCGCCGGACGAGCGGGCGAGGGCGTGTAGCGCTCTGGGAGCCATACGCATCGGCGAGCGAGGGCTGGCCATGCGCGATGGGTGATAGTTCAAGGCAGAACTGAGAGGAGTGCGCTAAGTAGCGCTAGTCGCGCTATCGGAAAGTCCGAAGTAACGCTGGCTGTCGCAGGTGGCCGCAAACTGTTGGGACGAAAAGCTCGTCGACGTTATCGCGGGCCGGCCCCGAGCGGCGCAGATGGCGACGTCCGTATGGCTCACGCCCGACCCAGGGGCGTCCACATCGTTGAAGATTCGTGACCCGTCGTCGGCCTTCTCGAATCAATAACCCGAGACTCGAGCCGCTTAGGCGCAAAAGCCAAGGGGGATGTCTAACGGAAGGCGTGCTGTACCCCTTGAAATTCTCGACCTGATGCCTCTCTCCGAGAGGCCACCGCGTGTGACAGCGTCGCCGCGTAGAGGGAGTCCGCCCGCCTCACCGACCGGCTGGTCGTGAAAGTAGTTGCACGCCTGTCACTAGGCAGTATCGCCCCAGTCGGTGAACCCCGACGGGTCGTGGCGGCCCAGGTTCGCGTGCTCGAACAGACCCCTGCCCACGTCGCCGTTGCAGGTCGCGCGGGCCGCGTGGTCGACGGTGTTGAACGGCAGCATCGCGACCACGTCGGGGGAGGTCATGTCGTAGGTGACCGACTCGCTCCAGTCGCGGCCCATCCAGCGGCCGTGCGACCACGCCGGGTCGCCGACGTAGCCCGACCCCATGCTCAGCGGCACGCCGCCGAGGGTCTCGACCTCCAGCAGCAGCGGCTCGCCGCCGGGCGTGGTGAGGTGCAGCCGCGCGCACTCGGGGTGGCGGGTGCCGCTGCGGTAATCGACCTCCAGCCGCGGCCAGCCCAGCTGCTCGATCCGACCGTCGGCGAACACCCGACTCGCGTGATTGAGCGTGCGGTGCCCGTCGGGACTCTCCTGCAGGATGACGACCATCGCGTAGTCGTCAAAGCGCAGCGGAACGTAGGTCCACCAAAAGCCCTCCCGCGGCTCGGCCGCCCACCGGCCGGCGGGATCCGACTCGCCGCTCGGCCGGATGCCCCACGAACGGTCCCGCGTCCCCAGCCAGACGTCGGGATCCACGGCGAAGTCGCGCCCGTCGACCGAGAGCGTGCCCGACCAGCTGCCCACCTGCGCGAACCGGCTCGCGTCGAGCATCGCGCGCGTGCCCTCGAGCAGCACGTGCCGATCCTCGAGCACCGCGTCGAACGACCCCTCCCACGTCATGTCCACCGACAGGTCCGGGTGCTCGCACACCAGCCGCAGTGTGCGCAGCGGCTCGATCACCTCGATCCGGAACCCACCCACCGCGGGCGCGAGTGACCGGGCGTCGGAGAACCGCACCGACCGTTGGGTGTCGCCATGGCGGACGGTGACGAACGCGTCCACGACCCCGAGGTTGGGATACACGCCGAACCCCGTCACGAGGAACACGTCGCCGGTGCGGTCGTGCGCGTTGAAGTAGTAGCGGTCGTAAAAGTTCCGGTCGCTCGTGCCCACCTGAGCCATGGGCAGCGGCGTCTGGTGGACGGGGAACTCGTCGAGCGGCGTCGGCTTCATCGGCAGGCCTGTCGTGTCGGGTCAGGAAGGTGATTCCACTCTGGTGCAGAGAGCCGTTGAATGTCACCGCTTCGTACGTAGTCCCGGCATGGGTGCGCGGGAAGTGAGTCCGCCGTCGTCGCGCTAA
>NZ_BCSL01000046.1:0-20426 GCF_001570845.1 Dietzia papillomatosis NBRC 105045
ACCCATGCTCCTAGGGCGGCCTACGCGGGGTACAACCGCTCACGGGACCGTGCCACTGTCATGGGTAAGCGTCCAGAATTAGGGGTTGCTGGCCATGTCGGGTCGATGGGCCGCGAGAGGCGGCCGAAGAAACTTGCGTTAACTCCGCGTACGCGGGCCCAACCGCGCTGCGACCTGATCGCGCGTGGCGGCGTACGTGAGCAGGAAGTGCTCGAGTGCGTGCTGCGCGTGGCGGGGCAGGAACGGAGCGACGGGCACGGTGGTGCGCTGCATGACGTGGCGACCGTCGAGGACCCACGAGGTGAGGTCGTCGTCCAGGTTGAGGCGCGCGATCTCCAGAGCGGCCTCGGCGCGGGAACGCACACCTCGGACGACCCACGCCCAGATGCGGGCGAACGGCTCGTCCTCCGTGAACGAGACGTGCATCCGGTGGCCGACGTGGTCGAAGACCAGGTGGCCCACCTCGTCCACCACGCACGGCCGGCCGGTCACCTGTTCGATGATCGCCTCGTACCGCTCGCGGGCGTCCACGTGGTCCTCGACCTCGACGGCCACGTCGATCGGGTTGGGATAGTCGGCGGGGTCGCGTCCGACGGGCACGGAATCGGACCGGATGAGCCTGAGCGCGCCGGTGTAGCGACCGACCGTCCCCTCGCATCGGAGGGTGAGCAGTTGCGGGTGCGGGACTCCCAGCCGGTCACGGCAGACGTCGACCACCGCCCGGGCGATCGGCGCCGGGGAGGTGGGGGCGGTGTGCGCGATCATCTCCTCGACGAGGTCGTGCCCGGCGGGGCGGGCGGTCACCCAGGCGACCGCCCCGCCCGCCGCCAGTTGGACGGTGCACCGTCCCTGTCCGCCGGACGGTTGTGACGGTGCGCGGAATTCCATCGCGCCCACCGCCCCGGGCCTGCGGAGATGTCCGGTGAGGGTGTGCTCGAAGTCGTGCCACGGGTCGTCCGCCGGGCGCAGGGAGGCGCTACCCGGTCCGAGGCGGTGGTCCTGCATGACGTCACCCCACCGGCGCGAGGGCGGCCACGTCGTCGACGGCCCGGCGGAGTTCTCGCGAGGCGGTGCAGTCACCGAGCCGTTCGGCGACGGCGTCGGCGATCGCCCGGTAGAACCACAGTTTTTCCTCCGGCCCGGCGTTGAACAGGCCCCACATGTCATCGCCCAGCCGCTTGTGCGCGGTGACCATCGAGCGCAGATTGTGGATCTTGTCGGCGGCCGAGATGAGCAGGCACTCGTGGGAGTCCTCGGCCAGTCGCGCGAGGTAGCCCTCCTTGCGCACCCGCCACGGCGGGGTCTCCTCGCCGGCGGTCTTCTCCTCCGAGACGCCGCGAACGAGTTCCGTGACCCGCTCGCCGAACTCGGCGGTCATGTCGTCGGCCGAGTAGACCGATGGCGGCACGTCCTCCAGCACGTCGTGGAGCAGCGCCGCGACCGCCACGTCCTCGTCGCCGGTGAAGTCCGAGACGATCAGCGCCACCGCGACCGGATGGGCGATGTAGGGCGTCGGTTCGTCCTTGCGGGTCTGGCCGGCGTGGCAACGGGCGGCGACCGCGAGTGCGCGGTCGAGGGTGGGGGTCCAGGTGAGCGACATGGTGCACTCCTCGAGGGAGAGGTCCCGACGCCGGGCGACGCCGCCGGGTCGTGGGTGGAACCGGCCGTGACCGGTGTCCCTTCCACACTCCCGAGTACACACCACGGGTACGACACGGGGGAACCGATCGGCGTGGGGCGCGCGTCGTACATGGTGAGGACGCCACGGGGGCGTCCCGGTAGTAGACCGGAACGACGACGAGGAGGGCTCGTGCCCGACGGGACGATCAGGGCGGATGCCGGGAAGATCGCGAGCGCGGTCTCGGTGTTCCGCGACTGCGGGGAGGCGGCCGCGGAGGTGACGTTTCCCGAGGTCACGGCACGTCTGGGCGGCGGTCTTCCGGGCGGGTCGGCGATCGAGCAGGCGCTGGACCGGGCGTGTGGTGCCGCCACCGTGTGCGCCTCGAGAATCGCGGGTCGGCTCGGGGGCCTGGCCGACTTCGCGGCCGAGGCGCACCGGTTCCTCGAGGCCGAGGATGAGGACTTCGCGGATCTCCTCGCAGCGGTGGCCCGGCGGTGAGCTGGACAGTCGGCGACATTCGTCGTTGGGACGTGTCCGCGTTGACGGGCGCCGGTGGCGAGGTCGGGCGGCAGGGCTCGGTGGCGCAAAGCATCCGGGGGGACCTGGTTGACGGTGCGGCGGAGCTGGATGATGGCTGGGACGGGGAGGCCGCTGACGCCGTCCTCGACACCGTGGAACGCGAGAAGTCGCACGTCAGCACGCTGGCTGACGGACTCGAGGATCTGGCTGATGCTCTCCGGAGCTCGCACGCTGCGCTGGGGCCGGCAGTTCAGACGGTTCGAGATCGGATCGCCGATGCCGAGGCAGCCGGACTGCAGGTGGGCGAATCGTCGGTGCGTCCTTTGTCTGGTCGCGACGACATCGGTCACTCGGCGGTCGATGAGCATGCGGAGGCGATCAGCTCCGCGGTCGACACCGTGCGCTCCCTCGATGAGCACTACGGGCGCGAGATCGACCAGATCGCCGCTCGGCTGCACTCCGCGATCCCACTCGAGGTCGACCGGTCGCCGATCCCGGGCCCGGACGACCCGTGGCCGGGTCGCGGTGTGGACGCGATGACGGGGGCCGCGTCACGGGGCTACCCGGACGTCGCCGATGAACTCGATCCACGGACCCGGGGGAGACACATGCTCAACCCGGCTCCGGATGACTTCGGCAGCGCCGCGGCGACGGGGTTGCGAGGACTCGGTAGGGTCGCCGGTCCGGTCGGTGGCGGGCTTACGGTGTACGACGGCGTGAAGGCCCACGCCGAGGGGAGGACGTCGACCGGCGAGGCCGTCGCGGAGACCCTTGGGGCTCTGGGTGGCGGCGCGCTCGGAGGCGCCGCAGCCGGCGCCGTCGCAGGAACGATGTTCGGTCCCCTCGGAACGTTCATCGGCGCCGGCATCGGTGCGGCCGTCGGGACGTACCTGGGACAGCAGGCGGGCGATATGGCTCACCACCGGTACCGGATCCACACGGCAGAGAGGTGACACGACCATGAGGTATGGGCAGAGACGGGACGACCCGTCGGAACGCGACCCGCACCCCTACGAACACCCCGCCCTGGAACCGGAACCCGGTTTCTGGGACGGCAGGTGGGAAGAGTTCAAGCGGCGGTTCATCCAGATGGCCTGGGAGGATCACTACAGCCGGACCGTCCTCATCCTCTCGACGGTGGGATTCGTGGCGACATTTATCTGGATGTGGTTCACCGGTGAAACCTGACGGTCTCGCCTAGAACGTCTTGGCGTCGATCACGAACCGGTACCGGACGTCCGAGCTGACGACGCGGTCCCACGCCTCGTTGATCTGATCGGCCGAGATGAGTTCAATCTGGGCGGTGATCCCGCGCTCGGCGCAGAAGTCCAGCATCTCCTGCGTCTCGGGGATACCGCCGATCATCGAGCCGGTGAGGATCTTGCGGCCGCCGGTCACCGACCCCGCCCGCAGGGACATCGGCTCACTCGGGATGCCGATCTCCACCATGGCGCCGCGAGGCTTGAGCAGGGCGAGGTACCGGTCCAGGGGCAGGTTGGCGGAGACGGTGTTGAGGATGACGTCGAAGCTGCCTCGGAGCGCCCGCAGGTTCTCCCTGCCCTCGTCTCCGGCGGTCGCGTAGTGCTCCACGGCGCCGAACTTCAGCGAGTCGTCGCGCTTGGAGGTGCTCTGGGACAACACGGTGACCTCGGCGCCCATGGCCACGGCGAGCTGCACGCCCACGTGCCCGAGCCCGCCCATGCCGATCACCGCGACCTTCGTGCCGGGGCCGACGTTCCACTGACGGAGCGGCGAGTACATGGTGATCCCGGCGCACAGCAGCGGCGCGGCGGCGGCCGGGTCGAGGCCCTCGGGGACGGAGACGACCATGCGCTCCTCCACCACGATGTGCGTGGAGTAGCCGCCGTTGGTGACCGGGCCCTCCGGGTCGCCCTCGGGCAGCGGGGAGCCGTAGGTCGCGGTGGCTCCGACCTCGCACTCCTGCTCCTGGCCGGCCTCGCACGCGGCGCACTCGTGGCAGGCCCCCACCAGGCAGCCGACGCCCACGCGGTCGCCCACCGCGTGCCGGGTGACCTCGGAACCGACCTCGCGGACGATGCCGATGATCTCGTGCCCGGGTGCCACGGGATAGGTGGTCTGCCCCCACTCGCCGCGCACGTGGTGGATGTCGGAGTGGCAGATGCCGGCGAACTCGATCTCGATGAGCACGTCGTCCGGGCCGGTGTCCCGACGTCGGATCGTGGTCTTCTCCAGGGGTGCGTCCGGTGCGGTGGCGGCGACGGCGGCGACGTCCATGTGTGGTCTCCCTCGGGTCGGGTCAGGTGTGCACGCCACAGTAGAGAATGTTCGGCGTGAGAGAATGTTCGGCGTGCGCCGCCGCCACGGCATCTGCGGCCGCAGCGGAGCGGGTACACGACAATGCCCTCCCGGCCAGGCCGCGTACGACTCCCGAAGGGTTCGTACCGCCATGTCAGAAGGGCAATGAGTCGATTCACAGCGGGCCGGGGTGACCGGCTACGTCAGCTGAGCGACGAGCCGGACGCCCCCGGTCCAGGTGGTCAGCTCCCGAGGCTGCCGAACACGTCGACGCTGCCCAGATTGACGCTCCCGGTAGTGGTCACCGAGAAGTTCCGGAAGTGAATCTCGACCGGGTACTGGACGTCCGCGAGAGTCGAGATCTCATCGGTCGCAGCGAGGGGCGCGATGCTGTCTTCGGTGACGCAGATCGACGTGGCGACGTAGTCCCCGTCGTCAAGGCCCGGCACGCTGACGTTGTGGGGACTCGCGTAGGCCCCCTCCTCGTCCAGTAGGTCGCTGGACTCGTTGACCACGACGCGCAGGTCGGATTCCTTCGTGGGCCAGACCGGATTGCTGAACAGGTCCTCGAAGAAGGTCTCGTTCCAGGTCTCGGGGTCGATGTCCTTCTCGCTGATCGCACCCTCGACCACCAGAGGCCCGACGCAGGCCATGTTCTCGGGGGCGGTGACGGTGAAGTTCGCCGTGGTGCCGTTGACGTTCACGGTGAGGTCAGGCGAGTCGATCTTGATGATGTCCGTGGGGTCGACGGGGTCGACCAACTGCGCCTGGGCGATGGCCGGCGCGAGGAATGAGCCTGCGCCCAGGAGCGCGGCGGTCACGGCGGCGGTGCCGTAGGTACGGAGGGAAGTTGTGGGCATGGGAAGTCTCCTTGATGAAGTAAGTATTCGAATGGTTATGCGGCCCTGAGGCCTTCGGGTGGGAGTGCGTGCTGGTCTGCCGGAGGGGAGCGCGGCAGAACGTCCGTTGGGGCGTCGCTGGGTTGATTCGGCTGGGCCCCTGCGGCGCTTCGCGTGGGTGACTGCATACCGACACTCGCCGTATCACGCGTGGACGCGGTCGCATCCCGGTAGAGGCCGTCATGGACGAGAGTGAAGACTGCGGGTATTGCAGCGGCGAGGGCGATCACGGCGAGCCGGCGCCGCCGGGTAGTGCCCAGCTTGAGTGCCAGGACCACGGAAGCTGCGGCCAACACGAGCGCGGTGCCGAGGCCGGCCACGACAGCCCCGGTCGCGCTCGAGATGTGCCGTAGCGACCCATACAGCAATTCGATGTGCCAGTTCAGCCCGAGGAACACGACCGCGAAGGCGCCGGCGACCAGGCCCACACCGACTGCTGCCTCGACCGGGTTCGGCAGACTCAGGCGGACGAGCGCCCTGCACGCTACACATGCGGCCAGAACGAGGGCGGTGGCCAGGACGGGTACGGCGATCGCGGCGAGGTAGTGAAGCCACCATTCGAGGGGACTCCAAGCGGCGAGGTGGTCGACCGTGAGGGTGTTGTTCACGATTGACCTCCGGGGGATCGAGTGCGGTTGGCTTCCGGGGAGACTTTTCCTCCGCCTGGCGGTGGAGTGGTAACACCTATGGCGATAAGGGGACTTATCGCCGGGAGGGTATGAGTCGGTGCAACTCGGAGGTAGCGTCGGCCGCATCGCAGATCAGACGGACCGAGTGGAGGTGGCCCCGTGGAGACTCTGACCATGCAGCAGGTCGCCGCGCTCGCCGGCGTGAAGCGCCCGGTCGTCTCGGTGTGGCGCTCCCGGTCAGCCGGATCGGAGCACCCCTTCCCTGCGCCGGTGGACCCGGCACGACTGGTGTTCTCCGCAGACGAGGTCGGCAGCTGGCTGCGCGTGACCGGCAGGGGGAACAATCCGGATGCGCACGAGGACGCGGCGCTGTTCTCGTCGTTGATGGACCGGGCGGCCTCGCAACTCGACGACGCATCGGCGCTTCTCCTGCTCCATGCGCTGTCTGGCACGCCGTTGGCTGAACAGGGCAGTGACGACCTAGCGATGCTTCCGGTGGGGCACGCAGTCGAGTCGGTTTTGTCCGTGGCGCAGGCGGACAAGGCTCTGCGTGATGCCGACCTGGTCGCGTGCGTCGATCACCTCGCCGAAGCCGGCGTCACGGCGACACGGGTGCTCGAACGGCTGGCGCTCCGTCAGGAGGAAAAGGACGCGCCGCTCGCCTCCGAGTCGCTCACTGCGAAGGGCGATGCACTGGCGTGCGAGGTGGTCGCGGCGCTGGCCGGCGATTCCGACAGGGCACTCGTGCCGTGGGGGCCGGGCGGCCTGCGGCTTCTCGCGTGCGTGGTGGCGAGGTCTTCCGAGTCGGATCGGCCGCGAGTCGTTGCGCCGGATGACCCGACCGGGCCGGTGGATCGACTGTTCTGGCGGTACCTCGCCGCACTCGGCGCCCGCTTGGAATCGGCGACGGCCGGTTCAGCCACGCTTCTCGTCGGGCAGTGGTCGGTGATTTCCCGGGACCGGACTGAGAGCTTCTTCGACACGATCGACGACGTGGTGCTGGGCCTGGAGCCGGGCAGCGCCGCGGTGGTGTTCGCGCCCGCGCCACTGCTGGTCGACGAGTCATCGGGGACGGACCATCGGCGGCGGATCCTGAGCGGGACAGGCGGCGGCTATGTGGCGCCCCTGCGCTATGTCGCTCGCCTGCCGCGGGGATTGTGCCGGTTCGGTGGTCGTCGTCGGATGGCGCTGTGGGTGTTGGGGGAGTCCGGCGACACCGCCGGTGCGCGGAGTTTCACGACGTTCGGGGAGCACTCGGCCCATGCGCTCGATTCGCGGGAGAACCGTGCCCTCGCCTCTGACGCTGTCGCGGCCCTCCGCGGGGGTGCCGCACGGCGGAGTCACGCATTCCTGCGGGCCGAGCACCGGCTCACCGATGCGGTGGTGGTCAGGTCCGCGCTCGCTCTGCCGGTCACCACCGACGTCGCGGAGGACGGCGGTGATGCGCTGGCCCGCCTGTGGGAGAAGCGCGACGCGTCGGCGTCCGGGGTGCTCGACGGGGTCGAGGTGGTGGCGGCCGGATCTGCGGCTGATCACTCCCTGCCGTGGAGGGCGGCGACCACGGGCAAGCACCGGCCGGCCCGGGTGATCACGGGCGTGCGCATCCCCGCGGAGGTCTTCGCGGCGGGTCCGGGCGGCATCGGGGTGATCGGCCCGGACGAGGTGCGCGGCCGGTGCGCGATCGGGTCACGGTCGGTCGATCTGGTGGAGTTGGTTCGGCGCGCGCCTCGGTTCCGGCTCACGGAGCCGGGCGACGTGGTGTTTACGACGACGAGGGGGCCGGCCGCGATCATCGACACAGTCGGCGGCAATGCCGTTCAGGCGCCGGCCCGGGTCCTGCGTTGTCTGGAGCCGGTCGAGGGATCGCGACGTATTCTTCCCGAGCTCGCGGTTCGGGATATTTCGGTTGCGCGGGGATCGGATTGCCGTTCCTGGCGGCTGCGCACCGTCGTCGTCGACGCCTGTGGCCCTTGGCGCACGGTGGCGGCACGGGCCGCCGAGCATCGGGCACGGCTCCTGGCCGAACTGAGTGCGCTCGACGCGCTCACCACAGAACTTTCCGACGGACTCGCGGCGGGCACGCTGCGCATATACCACAACTACTCAGAGCAGAACAACGAGGAGAACGCCTGATGGCGAAAGTGTTGGTTCCGAAGCCGATGGAGGCATCGACCCCCAAGGAACTCAAGGACACGCTGTGGAAGGCGGCGGACAAGCTCCGCGGGTCCATGGATGCGTCCCAGTACAAGGACGTTGTGCTGGGGTTGGTGTTTCTCAAGTACGTCTCGGACGCGTTCTCCGAGCGGCGCGACGCGATCCGCGAGGAGCTGGCCGGGGAGGACGAGACCTACCTCGCGGAGACGCTCGAGGACGCCGATGAGTACCTGGGTTCCGGCGTGTTCTGGGTTCCCGCCGAGGCGCGCTGGGAGTACCTCTCGCGGCACGCCAAGGGCATCCCGGCGTCGTCGACCAACGACGCGCAGTCGATCGGTGAGCTGATCGATGCCGCGATGCGCGCGTTGATGCAGGCCAACGAGTCGCTGGTGGGCACGCTGCCGGTGTTGTTCGGGCGGGACAATGTCGAGCAGCGCCGACTGGGTGAGCTGGTGGACCTGTTCAACGCGGCGCGTTTCACCGGCGGCGGCGCCTCCAAGGCGCGGGATCTGCTCGGGGAGGTCTATGAGTACTTCCTGGACAAGTTCGCCAAGGCGGAGGGTAAGCGCGGCGGCGAGTTCTACACCCCGCCCGTGGTGGTGCGGACGCTGGTGGAGATCCTCGAACCGCATTCGGGGCGTGTGTACGACCCGTGTTGTGGGTCGGGCGGCATGTTCGTGCAGACGGAGAAGTTCCTCGAGGGGCACAAGGAGGATCCGACCAACGTCGCCGTGTACGGGCAGGAGCTCAACGAGCGCACGTGGCGGATGGCCAAGATGAACCTGGCGATCCACGGGATCGATTCGCAGGGTCTGGGCTCGCGCTGGGGCGACACCTTTGCGCGCGATATCCACCCGGACATGCAGGCCGACTACGTGATGGCCAACCCGCCGTTCAACATCAAGGACTGGGCACGTCGCGAGGACGACCCGCGCTGGGTCTACGGCGTGCCGCCCAAGCGCAATGCCAACTACGCGTGGATGCAGCACATCCTCTCCAAGTTGGCGCCGAACGGCGAGGCCGGCGTGGTGATGGCCAATGGGACCATGACCACCTCGACCAGCGGTGAGGGCGACATCCGCAAGGCGATGGTCGAGGGCGACGTGGTGCAGTGCATCGTCGCCCTGCCGGGGCAGCTGTTCCGGGCGACGGGCATCCCGGTGTGCGTGTGGTTCTTCGCGCGCAACAAAGCCGCCGGCAAGGGTGGTTCGGTGGATCGCCGCGGGCAGGTGCTGTTCATCGACGCCCGCGAGCTCGGCCACATGATCGACCGCGTGGAGCGCACGCTGAGCGAGGAGGATCTGCAGCGCATCGCCGAGACGTTCCGCTCCTGGCGAGGCCGCCCGTCGGCCGAGGGCGAGTACGAGGACGTGCCCGGCTTCTGTAAGTCGGCCACGCTCGAGGAGATCAAGGCCGCCGGCTACGCGCTGACCCCGGGCCGCTACGTGGGCGTGCCCGAGGCGGAGGAGGACGACGAGCCGGTCGACGAGAAGATCGCGCGGCTCACCGGTGAGCTCACCGCTGCCTTGGATGAGTCGGCGCGGTTGGATGCCGTAGTTCGTGAGCAGTTGGGGAGGCTGGTGTGAAAGCGGTGCGCTTAGGCGACGTCATCAAGATTCACCATGGGTGGGCTTTTCCTGGTTCTGGGTTCGGCACGGATGCCGAGCTGCCACAGCTCATTACCCCGGGGAACTTCGAGCCAGGCGGCAGTTTTGTTCGCAGGGTGAAGTCATTCTCTGGTGAGTTTCCGTCTGCCTTCATCTTAGAACCGGGTGACCTGGTTGTCTCGATGACCGACCTCAGTAAGGAGGGGGCCACCCTAGGCAAACCTGCTATTGTGCCGAGCGATGGCATCTTTCTCCACAATCAGCGAATTGGGAAGGTCGAGATTCTTGACGAGTCGGCACTAGATAAGAACTACCTAAAGGCACTCTTTCTTACCGGCGAGTTTCACAGGCAGATTCTCTCTACCGCGACTGGAAGCACAGTCAGGCATACCAGTCCGGGGCGAATCTATGAATTCTGCCACTCCCTGCCGGAGTTGGAGGCGCAGCGCGCGATCGGCGAGGTCCTCGGCGCGCTGGACGACAAGATCGCCGCGAACCGAAAGGTCTGCGTGTCCCTGCGTGGTCTGCAGGGATCGATATGGTCGAGAGCTTCGAGATCGCTGCCGCATATACCGCTCATTGAGTTAGCTCCACCAAGGTTGGGTGGAACCCCGGCTCGATCCAGTCCGGAACTTTGGGGTGGCGGAACTCCGTGGGCCTCGGTGCGCGATATGACAGGTGCCGATTTGGGGGTCATTTTGTCGACGGCTGAGACAATCACGATCAAGGCTGCTCAGCCGGAGCGACTCAGACCGGTTCCAGCGGGGTCGGTGTTTTTGACAGCCCGTGGGACTGTGGGCGAAGTTGCGGTGGCAGGTGTTGACTGCGCATGCAATCAGTCTGCGTACGCTTTCATTCCCCAGGCGGGAAAGAGTGCAGCTCTGAGGCTGGCTTTAGAGGGTGCTGTCGCCGGCCTGATTTCGAGAGCGCACGGTTCGGTATTCAGCACCATCACGACTTCGACGCTTGCGGATGTTGAGGTGCCCAACTTCTACGATGGGTCGGCAAGACGTGCTGTGAGCGAACTTGAGGTGCTTGAGGAGCGTGTCGTAACCGGGCTCAAGGAGAACGTATCCCTAGCCCGCACCCGCGACGAACTGCTCCCACTCCTCATGAGCGGCAAGGTTGGCGTTAAGGACGCCGAGCGAGCAGCCGAGGATGTGCTCTGAGTGGCGGCCGACCTGCGCCTGGCGGAGATGAGATGATCCGCCTATGAACACCGACGAGCTCTCCTCGCTCCTCGATCGGCTAATTGCCGATTGGGAGAGCGAGGTGGTCGAGTTCAAACGTGGCCGTGAAGGTTTCAGCATGAGCGAAATTGGGAAATATTTTTCGGCACTGGCCAACGAGGCGAACCTGCGCGGTGACGAAGCGGGCTGGTTGATATTCGGAGTTGACGACAAACTCCGGGTAATCGTGGGCAGTTCCTATGGCCACTCGGCAAACCGCCTGAACGCGCTCAAGCTGGAGATCAACCAGAACACCGACCCCCGAGTGTCGTTTCGCAACATTCACGTTCTCGACCACGAGGCCGGCCGCGTGGTGCTCTTCGAGATCCCACCAGCGCCCCGAGGCCTGCCGATCGCATGGAAAGGGCAATGTTGGGCGCGGGCCGGGGAAAGCCTCGTTCCCCTCGGCATGGACAAACTGGACCAGATACGCAACCAGACCATCGGTAGCGACTGGACGGCCACGATCATCCCTCACGCAACACTCGAGGACCTGGATCCCGAAGCCGTTGCTCAGGCGCGAAAGGGGTTCACTGAAAGATATCCGCGACTGGCCGACGAAGTGGCGCGCTGGAACGACGCCACCTTCTTGGAGAAGGTTCGGTTGACGCTTGGGGGCAAAGTCACTCGCGCTGCGATCTTACTGCTCGGCAAGTTCACCTCGGCGCACCTGATCAGCCCGCACATGGCCGAGATCACTTGGAAATTGACCGGTGAACAACAGGCGTTCGAGCACTTCAGCACGCCATTTCTACTTTCCGCTGACGATCTGATCAGTCGTGTCCGCAATGTCCAGATCCGGTTCAATGACCCGAACAGAGCCGTCTACCGCGAGATCTCGAAGTACGACGAGGGAAGTCTTCACGAGGCTCTGTACAACTGCATCGCGCACCAGGACTACCGCCAGCACTCACGAATCGTCCTCGTCGAACGTCCGGACCGGGTCGAGTTCCTCAGCGTCGGTGACTTTGTCGACCGCACCCCTGATGACTACATGTTGAGCGACACAGTGCCTCGTCGGTACCGCAACCCGCTCCTGGTGACCGCGATGACTGAACTCAACCTCGTTGACCACACATGGGAAACGGGATTCACCGTATGGTCAGTCAGCAACGCAAGCGGTTCCTCCCGCTTCCCGACTACGATCTCACCGACCCCGGCGAGGTCAAGCTCACTGTCTATGGCGCGGTCATCGACGAGGCGTACACCAAGCTGCTCATGGCTCGCGAGGATTTGCCGCTCGAGGATGTGCTCGCTCTCGACCGGGTCCAGAAGGGTCTGCCGCTCTCGGCATCAGTAGCCCGCCGCCTCCGGAAGGCCGGACTGATCGAGGGACGACAACCTCACCTTCGTGTCGCACCGACCATTGCGCGAGTAACGGGAACGAAGGCTGCGTACATCCGAACCCGAGGCCAGGACGATGCGTTCTACTGCAAACAGATCAGCGACTACCTGGAGAAATTCAGCTCGGCCAATCGCTCCGACATCGACGAGTTGCTCATGAGCCAGCTCAGTGACGCGCTCACTGACGAGCAGAAGCGAAACAAGATCGGCAACCTGCTCACAAAGTTGAGGAAATCCGGCGAGATCCACAACGCAGGGAGCCGCACCCGGCCGCGCTGGGAGCTTTCATAAGTGAGGACCGATCCAATGAAGCTAGCCAAGAACCTAAGTAAGAAAGGTACGTCTCAGGGCGTCGAAATAACAGGTCGGCGCGGTTTGCCGCCTTCTTTAGGTCGTCCTCGGGTCGACGAGCCTAGCCGAGAAAGCCAGTCCGTATCGAAGGGACACAGGCCGGGCGGTAGCGGCGTAGTAGCTGTCGCGAGGCGCGCCCCGTCACTGTTCGTCACTGTAGGTCACTGTAGGTCACTGTGCAGTGACGCCTACAGTGATGGGCTCGTCGAAGGCCCATCAACGGGCACCTCTACCCGACGTACATTGCTCGATTGCAGCGCCGACGCTATCCTCGGGGCATGCCACCTGCCCCCTCTGGGGGCAGGTTTTTTCATGTCCGATCACGCTTCGCGCCCCTCTGACCTGGAGAGGACGCGATGACTTACGGCTGGTCCGAGGCCCAAGCCGAGCAGGGCATCCTCGACGCCCTCGCCGAGCGCGAATGGGAGCACCGCTCCGGGCCATCCCTCGCGCCCGGCTCGGGGGAGCGCGACTCGTGGCATGACATCGTCCTGCGGGGCACCCTCCTGCAGTCGCTGATCAACCTCAACCCGGACGTGCCCGAGGAGTATCTCCAGCAGGCCATGGCCGAGGTGACCACTCCCAAGTCGCAGGACGCCGTCACCGAGAACCACCGGCTCCACCACATCCTGCTCGACGGCTACAAAGGTCTGACCTACATCGACGACGACGGCCGCGAGGTCGCCCCGGTCATCCGCTTCCTGTCCGCCGACGCCTCGCGCAACAAGTATCACGCGGTGGACCAGGTGACCGTCCGCAGCCGCGAACACGAACGACGATTCGACGTGGTGGCCTACGTCAACGGACTGCCGCTCGCGATCGTGGAACTCAAGAAGCCAAGCGCCAAAAACGCCACCGCCGAACTCGCGTACAACCAGCTGCGCACCTATCTTCACGAATTCCCCATGGCGTTCCGCTTCGCCGTCGTCGTCGTCGCCACCGACGACCTCTCCGCCCGCTACGGCACGCCGTTCACCCCGTGGAACCACTTCGCGCCCTGGAACGTCGACGACGACGGCCGCCGCATCGCCCCCCTCACCACCCACGAAGACTCCGCGGAACCCATCACCGAACTCGACCTCCTCATCGACGGCGTGTTCAACGTCGAACGATTCGGCCAGCTCCACCGCGACTTCACCGCCTTCGACGCCACCGAGTCCGGTCTGATCAAACGCATCGCCAAACCGCACCAGTACTTCGCCGTCACCAAAGCCGTCGGCGCCACCGTCCGCGCCGTGGACTCCGACGGCCGGGCCGGCGTCGTGTGGCACACCCAGGGCTCCGGCAAATCCATGGAGATGGAGCTCTACACCGCCAAGATCATGCGGCACCCGCGACTGGCCAACCCCACGGTCATCGTCATCACCGACCGCACAGAACTCGACTCCCAACTGTTCGACGGCTTCCAGATCTCCGACCTGCTCCCGGAGCAGCCGGTGCAGGTCCGCACCCGCGACGATCTGCGCACGCAGCTGGCGGACCGACGCTCCGGCGGCATATACTTCACCACCCTGCAGAAGTTCGGCCTGAGCAAGTCCGAACGTGACTCCGGAGCGACTCACCCGCTGCTCTCGGACAGACGCAACATCGTCGTCATCGCCGATGAGGCCCACCGCAGTCACTACGACAACCTGGACGGGTACGCCGCACACCTCAAGAGCGCGTTGCCGCACGCGACTCTCATCGCCTTCACCGGGACCCCCATCACGGAGGGGGAGCGCGACACCCGCCGCGTCTTCGGCGCCGACATCGACGTCTACGACCTGCACCGGGCAGTGGAGGACGGCGCCACGGTCCCCGTGGTCTACGAACCGCGGCTGATCAGCCTGGCGCGCCTGCCCGGCGTGGACGACGAGTCGCTCGACGACGCCGCGGAGGAGGCACTGAGCGGCCTCGACGCCGCGGACGCCGAGCGGCTTCAGCGGGCGGTGGCCAAGCTCGACACCGTCTACGGCGCCCCCGAGCGCATCCGCACGCTGGCCGCCGACCTGGTGACCCACTGGGAAACCCGCCGCGACGCCATGCGGCCCTTCCTCGGCGTCCCGGGCAAGGCGATGATCGTCAGCGCCACCCGATCCATCGCCGCGAACCTGTACCAGGAGATCGTCGCCCTCCGCCCCGACTGGCACTCCGATGCCGACGACATGGGCAAGGTCAAGGTGGTCTACACCGCCGATCCGGGCGACGAGGAGCACGTCACCAGGCATCTCCGGCGTCCGAGTGCGATCGCCGCGGTGAAGCAGCGGGTGAAGAACCCCGACGACGAGCTCGAGCTGATCATCGTCAAGGACATGATGCTCACCGGCTTCGACGCCCCGGCGCTGCACACGCTCTACGTGGACCGGCCGCTCCAGGGCGCGCTGCTCATGCAGACGCTCGCCCGCGTCAACCGCACCTTCCGCGGGAAGCAGGACGGGCTGCTCGTGGGCTACGCGCCACTTACCGACAACCTGTCCAAGGCGCTAGAGGAATTTACCCGCGAGGCCCCGGAGGGCGGCGACCGACTCGTCGGCCGCACCTCCGAGGAGGCCGCGCAGATCGTGCTCGACCTGCTCGCAGGCGTGCGTGAGCTCATCGGCGACGAGTGGAAGGCGCAGTGGCACGCCAACGCCAAAACCGGCTGGCGTGATGCGCTCCTCACCGTGGTCACCCGCCTGCGGTCGCCGGGCACACCGGGAAACCGCGACGACGACGACCCGGACGCGCGCCCTCTCGCCGACCGCTTCCGCGACCTGTCATCCAAACTCGCGCGGGCGTGGGCGCTGGCGGCGGGGAACGACTCCCTCGAAACGGTCCGACCCGAGGTGCGGTTCGTCGAAGAGGTCCGCGTCTGGATGCTCAAGCTCGACGCACAGCAGAAGATCGGCGCCGGAGAACTGGTCCCGGACGAGATCAAGCGCATTCTCGGCGAACTGATCGTCGACTCCGCAGCGAGCACAGGAGTCGTCGACATCTACCGCGAGGCCGGACTGCCCCTCCCGCGGCTCGACACGCTGACCCCGCAGTGGGTCGAGGAGGCGCAGAAGCCGTCCAAGGCCCACCTGGCGATCGAGGCGCTCAAGGCGACGTTGCTGGAGGAGGCCGCGACGGTCACGCACGGCAACGAGGTGCGGCGAAAGCTGTTCTCCGAACGCGTCAACGAGCTCATGGTGCGCTATACCAACCAGCAGCTCACGGCCGCCGAGGTGATCGCCGAGCTGGTGGAGCTCGCCAAGGAGGTCAGCGCGGAAGCCGACCGCGGGCAGCGCTTCGAGCCGCCGCTGGAAAGCTATGAACTCGCGTTCTACGACGTGGTCGCGTTGAACGAGTCCGCGGTCGACGTCCTCGGCGACGACGTGCTGGCCGAGATCGCCCGCTCGATCGTCGCCACCATGCGCCGCGACATCCGCACCGACTGGACGGTCCGCGAGGACGTCAAGGCCAAGCTTCGCGCCTCGGTCAAGCGCACACTACGCAAGTACAAGTACCCACCGGACAAGCAGCCAGAGGCCATCCAGCTGGTGATGCAGCAGATGGAGGCACTGGCCCCCAGGTACGCAGAGGAGTCAAAGGAGGAAGACGGGAGGTGAGCTCAGGCCGGGTGTGGGACGCCTACGGCTCCACGGAGCTCGCGATTCCCGCGGACCCCCGCCCACCCCGAGGCCGTTCTCGCAACCCCACCCGCTGGTCTTCCTCGATGCGGGGCGCAGCCGCCCGGCGGACCGCGAGACTGGGCACGCACTTCCAGCCGCAGCTCGATGATCCCGGGCTTATCGCGCTCTGCCGGGCAGAATGCCTCGCGCCCGGGCACCGGCCTGGCCTCGTCGTCGTCGCCCCCGTACGGCTCATCGGCGAGCGCGTCCTGCCGGGGATCCGGTGAGGGGGCCGCCGCGCCCGTAGTCTCGGCTGATGAGCTCCGAGACCGCCCGCCCCCGCAACGCCCGTCCCCGCACCGCCCGCTACTGGGCAATGCCCGCCGCCCTCGGGGCGATGGGGGTCCTGCACTTCGTCAATCCCCGGCCGTTCGACGGTCTCATCCCGCCCGAGCTGCCCGGCAGCCGCCGCGCGTGGACCTATGGGTCGGGCGTCGCGGAGCTCGCGGTCGCCGGGCTGTTGGCCGCGCCCCGCACACGGAGGCTGGGTGGTGCTGCCGCCACCGCGCTGTTCCTCGGCGTGTTCCCCGGCAACCTGCAGATGGTCCGCGCGTGGCGCCGCAAGCCGGTCTGGCCGTACCAGGTGATCGCGTGGGGCCGACTGCCGCTGCAGGTGCCGATGATCGTCGCCGCCGACCGCATCCGCCGAGGCGCCTGACCTGGGGCGCCTGACGCGCCTTACGCGCCGCCGTCCTGCCAGGCGGCCCGGTCCTCCCACGCACCGAGGCGCGCGAGGGCGTCCCGCTTGACGTCCGCCGGCGCGAACGACGACTCGATCGACGTACGCGCCACCTCCACGAGCTGCGCCTCGGGCACGCCCATCCGCTCGTGTGCGGACACGTACTCGTCGACCACGTCCGCGCCGAACAGCAGGGGGTCGTCGGCGCCGATCGAGCACCGCACGCCGGCGGCCAGGAGCGCGGGCAGGGGATGGCTCTCGAGCGAGGGACTCACGCCCAGCACGACGTTGGAGGTGGGGCACACGTCGAGGCACGTCCCCCGCTCGGCGAGCAGCTCGAGCACGCCCGGATCCTCCACGGCGCGCACCCCGTGCTGGATGCGGTCCGCCCCCAGTTCGACGGCGGAGCGGACCTCCTCCGGCCCGCCCAGTTCGCCCGCGTGGGGCACCACCCCGAGTCCGGCGTCGCGGGCGATCGCGAACGCTTCCGCCGCGGCGGCCACGGGACTGTCACGCTCGTCGGCGACCAGACCCACCGCCACGACGCCCCGGTCGGCGAACCGCGCGGCCAGCCGTGCCGCCTCGAGCGCGTGCTCGGGCCCCGCGCCGCGGTCGATGCTCACGATCGCGCCGGCCCACACCCCGTGCCTGCGTGACGCCTCGGCCATGACCGGCAGCTGGAACTCGAGCGCCTCCTCGGCGGAGCCGAACGCCACCGCCTTCTCGGGGATCGACGCGAACTCGAGCGCCACCACCCCCTGCGCGGCGGCGTCGGCGATCACCTCGTCCAGGAGCCGCTCGACTCGCTCCGGCGTGTGCAGGAGGTCGATGAGCAGGCCGTACGCGTCGAGGAACCGCGTGAAGTCCGGGTAGTCGACGAGCGGCGGCACCTCGAGGCCGTCCTCCGCGCACCACTGCCGCAGCGTCGCCTCCCGCATGGCCGCCTCGAGGTGGACGTGCAGGTGCGCCTTCGGCAGCGCGGTCAGGCTCCGGCGATTGGCATCGGCGCGGTGGGCGGTGTCGGCGCGGCGTGCGGTTTCGGTCATTCGTCGGCCTTGACCTCGCGGGCATCGTCGGCGATGTGCTGGTGCGTCATCGGGTCGGAGCCGTCCCAGGCGGTGACGTTTCGGGCCCGTGGCAGGTCGTCGCGGTGGAACACCGGGTTGTGTCCCTTCGTCTTCTGCTGCAGGTAGTGCCGCAGCAGCGCCACGGCGAGTCCGCCGAGCGGCAGGATCGCGATGAGGTTGATGGTGGCCATGAAGCCCATGAACAGGTCGGCAAGGCCCCACACCAGGTCCACCGAGCCGAGCGCGCCGCCGAACACCGCGAGCAGGACCAGCGCGCGGAAGACGTTGATCGACCGCGGGCTGTCGCGCAGGAAGTTGATGTTGGCCTCGCCGTAGTACGAGTTGCCGAGGATCGAGGAGAAGGCGAGGAAGAAGATGACCACCATGAGGAACGGCACGCCCCACTCGCCGACCTGCGACGCGAGCGAGTCCTGCGTGAGCGTGATGCCCTCTCTGTCTCCGCCGAACTCGGGGTCCGCTAGCAGAATGATGAACGCCGTGGCCGAGCAGACGACGAGGGTGTCGAAGTACACGCCGAGCGACTGGACGAGGCCCTGCTTGACGGGGTGGGAGACCGAGGCGGTCGCCGCGGCGTTGGGGACGGAACCCATGCCGGCCTCGTTGGAGAAGAGGCCGCGGCGCATGCCCTGCATGATCGCCGCGCCGATGGTGGCGCCGGCGATCTCGCGGAACCCGAGGGCGTGGCCGACGATGAGGCCGATCATGTCGGGGACCTCGGTTATGTTGATGGCGACGACGATGAGGGCGACGACGACGTAGGCCGCGGCCATGACCGGGACCAGGATCTCGGTGACAGCGGACAGGCGGCGTACGCCACCGAAGATGACGAGGCCCGTCACGAGCGCCAGCCCCAGGCCGATGGCGATTCCGGCTCCGGTGCCCTGGAGGTCGAACTGGTTGCGGACGGATTCGGAGATCGAGTTGGCCTGGACGGCGTTGAACACGAAGCCGTAGGTGACGGTGATGATCACCGCGAACGCCACGGCCACCGGCTTCCAGCCCAGCCCGTCGCGGATGTAGTACGCCGGTCCGCCGACGTACGAGTCCCTGCCCTTGACCTTGTACAGCTGCGCGAGCGTCGACTCGATGAAGGCCGTCGCGCCACCGATGATGGCGAGGAGCCACATCCAGAAAACCGCCCCGGGCCCGCCGACGGTGATGGCGATGGCCACGCCCGCGACGTTGCCGGTGCCGACCCGGGATGCCGCCGAGATGGTGAAGGCGCGGAAGGCGGAGATGCCCTTCTTGTCCGGTTCGATGTCGGAGGGTTTCTCGGTGATGGTCCGGAGCATCTCCGGGAAGAGCCGGATCTGGACGATCAACGTGGTCACTGAGAAGTACAGCCCGGCGATCACCAGGAGTGCGATGACGCCGTACCAGTAGACGTCGTTGATGCCCGCGACGAGCTCGGTGAGTTGGGTCACGGGTGGTGACACTAGTAACGGGGAGGCGGCTGCGCCACTGAACCTCCGCCACCGGACACCCGCGCCCAGACCTCCTAGTCTGGAAGAGTGACTGATGCGGGACCGAGACATACACGCGCCGGCACTGCGACGCTGGAGCCGACCGCCCCCGATGTCGCCCTGCTCTTCGAGGGCGGTGGTATGCGGGCGGTGCACACCGCGGGCGTTGTCGAGACGTTGATCGAGGCGGGGATCCACACCGGTCTGGTCGCCGGAATCTCGGCCGGGGCGTCTCACCTCGCTAACTACGTCTCCCGCGACGCGGTACGCGCCCGGAAGAGTTTCGTGGAGATGGCCGCGGACCCGAACTTCGGGGACTTGCGTAGTTTCGCGCGCGGCAAGGGGCTGTTCAACGCCGAGTACATCTACGAGCAGGCCGGCCTGCCGGATCAGGTGTTGCCGTACGACTTCGAGACGTTCGAGGCCAGCGGGACCGCCGCGCGGATCGGGACGTTCCGCTGCTCGGATGGCGAGACGGTCTTCTGGACCGAGGACGACGTCGAGTCGATGGCCGACCTCATGCGGATGGTTCGGTCCTCGTCGACCATGCCGGTGTGGATGCCGCCCGTGCTCATCGACGGCGAGTACTACGTCGACGGGGCCCTGGGCCATGACGGTGGGATCCCGTTGTCGGCGGCGCGCGAGGCGGGGTTCGAGAAGTTCCTCATCGTGCTCACGCAGCCGGAGGGGTACCGGAAGATCCCGCCCCGTCGACTGACGCCGTTCTATCGCTCGTACTTCCGCCGCTTCCCGGCGGTGGGGGAGGCGCTCCTGCACCGCTGGGCGCTGTACAACGAGACGCTCGACGAGATCGAGGAGCTGGAGAAGTCGGGCGACGCGCTGGTCTTCCGACCGGAGCGGGTGACGATCAGGAGCTACGAGCGCCGGGTCGACCGGCTCGCGGAGGCGTACGTCTCGGGACGCGAGCAGGCCC
>NZ_BCSL01000047.1:0-17469 GCF_001570845.1 Dietzia papillomatosis NBRC 105045
TCTGCTGCGACACACTTAGGCACGGTCCGATCAACGTTCCACCCCGGTCAGGGCGTCTCGCAAACGTGTCGCACCAACGAGTCGCGCGAAGCACGACCAAGTGCGACACATGTCCAATCGCCACTTCCGACAGATGCGTGTCTTAGGACCGGCGAGCTCTCTTGCCAACTCACTCGGAGCATCTAAACGGGCCGCTGACACCTACCCTTGGGCCGGGATGACGTCCTGCCACAAGCGGCGCGGGGGGTGCCTCCGGCTGTTAGGGACCGCTGGTTCCGGCAAGGTGGCGGCATGTTGACGATCGAACTGACCGAGCCGGGGGGCGGTTCTTGTCGTTTGCCGAGCGAGGGGAGATCGCGATCTTACGGGCATAAGACGTCGAGTCGCGAGACGGTCATTCGGCGTCGGGCGCGTTCACTTTTCATGTGTTCGCGCCCGCGCGTCATGGATCAGCACTGCAACGTAGAGCGACAACACAGACTCCGTATCCGAGAGGTCGACGCCCAGCGCGCTCTCGAGCGTAGCGATCCGCTTGTACAGCGCCGGTCGGCTGATATGCAGCTCGCTGGCCAGCGCGGCCTTGTTCCCACCAGACCGCAGATAGGACCGCAGAAGGTCCAACCGATCCGCGGCGTCAGCGTGAGCGTCCATTGTGAGGCCGCGCAGTTCGGTCTCTGCGAAGGATTGCATTCGAGGGTCATGACGCAGCAGCGCGACCAATCCGCGCAATCGGACATCGGAAGCTCGGTGGTACGGCCGGTCGTCAGCGCCCATCATCGCCGCGGCATCGGCCACGTGGGAGGCGTCGCGAAGGCGCTGCACCGCGTGTGTGATCGCTGCATCTGGTTCACCGACGGCGACCACGGCAGCACCGGCGGGATCAATCCGTTGGATCGCCTTCCGAACTGTGACCGCCATGACCGACAACGCCTGTTCCGGCATCGCGGCCTGCGCGGGTTTGACCGCCATTAGGCCGCACACCTCGCCGGAACGCCGGACGATGAACAGGCCGCTGTGTCCGCCGGCGCGCACCGCATGCGACACGGCGTCAAGATAGCGATCGATTCTTCGTTGCGTCGCCACAGGGTCGTCCTCACCCGGATGTGCACGGACTAGCACGGCGAACGGATAATATTCTGCCGACTTTTGCAGCCCGAGCGCGTGTGCGCGCGCGGCGACCTCGGTCTCGTCCGTGAGTCGGCGCTCGAGCACGTCATCAATGAGACTGCTCTGGGCCTTCCGTTGCAGACCGGCCCTGTCACGCTCGAACATACGATCGAGAGCTAGGGCGACCGCGGCGCGTTCCAACACCATGGTCGCTCTCTCCCGGTGGACGGGGGGCCGCGGTATGATAAGTCTCCCCCACGACTCCCCGTAGGGGCCCACGACGACCGTCGCCCAGGTCTCCGCATCATGGCTGGCTCGGAGACTGCGCCGTGACCTCGGCTCCCACTCGTCGAGAAGCGCGGCGACCGGCAGCCCGGCTGTTGCGGTCGCGAGCACCTGATGCGACAAATCCTCGAGCACGATCGGCTCATCGAGCATCGTTGAGGCGGCCTCCAGGATCGCGTGCACAGTGGCGCGTTTCATGCTGAGCTCGGTGAACGTCTCGTGGACCAGACGATCGAAAGCGACGGCGTCGAACTGCTCGGCCACGATGTGTCGGTGCACTGCCTCGGTCACCCGCACGAACCGAATCTCCCGATGCAGCACCACCAGGGCGAGATCGGCCTCTTCGGCGAGGGCGGCCGCAGCCGACGGTAGCGGGGGACCCGACCCGTCCAACTCCACGATCACGCCGATCGCACCCGCTCTCGACAGCCCGTTGAGATAGGTCGAGGGCGAGCGCACCAGCGACGCACCCGTGGTCAGTACTAATTCGCCACCCTGCAGCAGGTTCGACAGATCCGCGACGTCGCCGACGTGCACCCACCTGATCGGCTCGTTCCACCGGCACGACGAGACGATCTCGGGTTCGCCGCGTTGCACCTCTGGGAGGCGGATGACGTCGTGGACGGTCATGGCCATTGACACAGTGTAAAGGCTGTCTGCGAAGTCGTTACACAATGCTCGCCCGTGGTTGCGCAGGGCAGCCGCATGATCGATAGCAACATCGTCGTCGTGGAGAGGCCCCTCATGTCCAGCACTGCCCGCCAGAGCACCGTCCAGCACTGGGTCGACAACAATCACTTCTCCGGGACGAGTAGCCGTACCGCGCCGATCACCAACCCGGCCACGGGAGCAGTGACCAAGCAAGTGGTGCTCGCCGACGTCGAGGATGCCCGCGTGGTCATCGATGCCGCGGCGGCCGCGTTCCCGGCGTGGCGTGACACTTCCTTGGCCAAGCGCGCGTCAGTTATGTTCCGCTTTCGCGAGCTGATTAACGAACGTAAGGACGAGCTCGCAGCAATCGTCACCGCCGAACACGGCAAAGTTCTCTCTGATGCGCTGGGCGAGGTGTCCCGCGGGCAGGAGGTCGTCGAGTTCGCCTGCGGCCTTCCGCACCTGCTCAAGGGCGGGTATGTGGAGAACGCCTCCACCAAGGTCGACGTCCACTCAGTTCTCCAACCGCTCGGTCCGGTCGGGATCATCTCGCCGTTCAACTTTCCCGCGATGGTCCCGATGTGGTTCTTCCCCCTCGCCATCGCCGCCGGCAACACGGTGGTGCTCAAACCGTCGGAGAAGGACCCGTCGGCATCCCTGTGGCTGGCCGAACTTTGGAAAGAGGCCGGTCTGCCCGATGGTGTGTTCAACGTGTTGCAGGGCGACAAGGTCGCCGTCGACGAACTGCTGTCCAACCGGGCCATCAAGGCGATCAGTTTCGTCGGCTCCACACCTGTCGCGCAATACGTGTATGCCACCGGAACCGCAGCCGGGAAACGCGTCCAGGCGCTCGGCGGTGCCAAGAACCACGCCATCGTGCTGCCCGACGCCGACCTCGACCTTGCTGCCGACGCGATGGTGAACGCCGGCTTCGGCTCCGCCGGTGAACGCTGCATGGCCATTTCGGCAGTCGTCGTTGTCGGCGCCATCGCCGACGACCTGGTCGCGAAGATCGCCGAGCGCACCACCACCCTCGTCACCGGTGACGGCACCACGAACGCCGACATGGGACCACTGGTGTCGGCAGCACACCGCGACAGGGTGAGGTCTTACGTCGACGCGGGTGAAGCCGACGGCGCCACGGTGGTCGTCGACGGCCGTGAGGTCGTCGTCGGTGGAGGCGAAACGACGGGCGATCGGACCGAGGGGTTCTGGCTCGGCCCGACGGTGCTCGACGACGTCACCACCGACATGAGCGTCTACACCGACGAGATCTTCGGCCCGGTGCTCGGTGTGCTGCGCGTCGCGACCTACGACGACGCACTGGAGTTGGTGAACGCCAATCCGTACGGCAACGGCACGGCCATCTTCACCAACGACGGCGGCGCGGCACGACGATTCCAGAACGAGGTCGAGGTCGGCATGGTCGGCATCAACGTGCCGATCCCGGTCCCGATGGCCTACTTCAGCTTCGGCGGATGGAAGGCGTCACTTTTCGGCGACACGCACGCCCACGGCACCGAAGGCGTCCATTTCTTCACCCGCAGCAAGGCCATCACCACCCGCTGGCTCGATCCGTCGCATGGCGGGCTGAACCTCGGCTTCCCGCAGAACTCTTGAACCCCCAACCAGATCGGAGGTCACTCATGACCAGTGACATTTCCTCACCGGCCACCCAGCACCTCGACCCAGAGGTCGGACGACGAGCATACGAACTCGATCGCAAGCATGTCTTCCATTCCTGGTCTGCTCAGGCGGAATTACACCCGATGATCGTCACCGCGGCCGAAGGCTGCTACCTGTGGGACGGAGACAGCCGCCGCCTACTCGACTTCTCGTCGCAACTGGTGAACACCAACATCGGCCACCAACACCCGCGGGTGGTCGAGGCGATTTCCGCGCAGGCGCGCAAGCTTTGCACCATTGCGCCCCAGCACGTCAACGACGCCCGCTCGGAAGCCGCCCGACTCATCGCCGAGCGTACGCCCGGCGACCTGAACCGGATTTTCTTCACCAATGGTGGCGCCGACGCCGTCGAACACGCGGTGCGCATGGCAAGGCTGCACACGGGTCGCCGAAAAGTGCTGTCGCGCTACCGCTCCTATCACGGCGGAACCGACACCGCGATAAATCTGACCGGCGATCCGCGGCGCTGGCCCAACGACTATGGCGACTCCGGCGTCGTGCACTTCTTCGGTCCGTTCCTCTACCGTTCCCATTTCCACTCGGGCAGCGAAGAACAGGAATGTGAACGGGCGCTCGCCCATCTGGACGAGGTGATCCGGCTCGAAGGACCCGCGCAGTTCGCCGCGATCATCCTGGAATCCATCCCTGGTACCGCTGGAATCATGGTGCCGCCGCCGGGCTATCTGCGCGGTGTCCGGGAGATCTGTGACCGCTACGGCATCGTGTTCATCGCCGACGAGGTGATGTCCGGCTTCGGCCGTACCGGAAAGTGGTTCGCGATCGAACACTCAGGCAGCGATGTGGTGCCTGATCTTCTGACCTTCGCCAAGGGCGTCAACTCTGGCTACGTGCCGCTCGGCGGCGTGGCGATAAGTCCTGAGATCGCCGCCACGTTCGATGATCGACCGTATCCGGGTGGCCTCACCTACTCCGGACATCCGTTAGCCGCCGCAGCGGCGATCGCGACCATCACGACGATGGCCGACGAGGACATCGTCGAGAACGCGGAGCGCATCGGGCGGGAGGTCATCGGGCCGGGACTGCGCGAGATCGCGGGTCGGCATCCCAGTGTCGGCGAGGTCCGCGGCGTGGGCGTGTTCTGGGCTGTCGAACTCGTACGTAACAGGGAGACGCGCGAGCCCCTCGCGCCCTACGGTGGTTCGAGCGAGGCAATGGCCGCAGTACTCAAGGCCTGCACGTCGAATGGCCTGCTGCCCTTCGCGAACTTCAACCGCATCCACGTGGTACCGCCGTGCATCGTCCGCGATGACCAGGCGCGGGACGGGCTCGAGATTCTGGACGCCGCCCTTGACGTCGCGGATGCCTACACCGACTGATACTCAGGCAGTCGGACAGGGCGCGTTCCGCGGAACGTACCCCGTGTCCGTGGTCGCCGATAGGTTTCGCTCCCTTTGCTGATCGCTAGGAGCCGGGAGTTCTGTTATGGACGACATGACATATTCACCTCATACGAATAGTGGTTGGTCTGCGACCCGTGGCTGCAGACATCAGTTGTTCGGGCTAGCCGGCAACGGTTGGAAGTGCATATCGGCGGAGACCTTTCCCGCCTTCACCACGATCATGATCTCGTCGGAAATTCGTTCGCGCGCCAGCGACACCACACCGCGGTAGACGCCTGGTTCGTCGATGACCGGCCGCAGGATGTGGCCATCGGCCCAAACGCTGATCGACGCGGCCTGTTCGGCGAACTCGACACGCACATCCCACGAACTGCTGCCGCGTTCGACGGTGACCGAATAGCTCGGCATCTCGACGTCGACGCGCCAACCGTCCTCAACGTCGATCTGGTTGCTCGGCAGCGTCGGCGTGAGAAAGGCGGGTTCGCGGCGACTGGACACCCGCTCGTAGGCACCGGCGTAGTCCAGCAGCCGATCGTCGCTGTAGGCCGCGCCGGCAAAGGTGAGACCCACCGGCATCTGACTGATGGCCATAAACCCCATCGGTACCGTCACAGTCGGAATTCCGAGATGCCGGATCACGCGGTTCCCGGTCGAGTAGACGATGCCGTTGCGCGTAGCATTCTCCAGACTCTCCGGCCGGGTGAACAAGTCATCGCGGCCGACATCGCCGGCAGCCGGGAACACCACAAAATCCAGACCGTTAGCGGTCATCCATTCTTCGAAGTCGACTCGACGGGCGTTTTCGAGGCCACGCAGCAGATGGTCGATCCCGGGCACGTCGTCGTAGCTGTCCGGCAGTCCCTGCTTGACGAGCTCGGCGAGCCGCTGCCAGTCAAAGCCGCCGCGAGCGCGGGTGATCCACACCGCTACTGGTGCGTCCTCGGTCGGGAACACGGTGTCGCCGTCGACATCGGCCCAGCTCTGCAGCGCGGAATCCCCGTTCTCGCGGAGAAACTCGTCGAGCGCAATCGCGGTGACCGTGCCCCCTTCGAGGGCACGCCACGTGTCAGGCACCAGGCCACGCGCCGCCAACCCCCGTGCGCCTATCCGATCTTCCTCATAATTCGACACGACCGGAAAGTCGACCTCCTGCACCTCGGCGCCAAGACCGCGCAGATCCTCTGCGGCCTGCTCCCAGAGCAGGCGGACCGCTGGCGTGATCACCGGTGGATCGAGGGGAGTCGGATCCTTGCCGATGAACATTCGCGGCACACCAATCCGCATGCCGTCCAGACGATCCGGTCGCGGCCGCGCCACCGGTTTCTGTAACACTTCCTCCGGATCGGGAAGGTCTACGACGCTTTGCTGTCGCCAGAAGTCGCCGCTCTGAATCGGATCCCGGACCGCCAACACATCGAGCAGCGCCAGCAGGTCCGGAACCGAGCGCGTGTGGGGTACCACCACATCGCAGGTGGGACGTAGCGGCCAGTTGCCGCGGATCGAGAGCACGCCCCGCGACGGCGTGTACGCCACCAAGCTGTTGTTAGAAGCCGGGGAACGCCCCGAGGACACTGTCTCCTCGGCCATGCCGAAGGCGCACATGCTCGCGGCGGTCGCTGTCCCTGAACCGTTCGACGACCCGGAACCGTAGGCCGCGGTCAGGAACTGCGGGTTGTACGGGCTCCGGGCATAGTCGTACACACCGGGTTGGATACCGCCCGCCGCCATCGGCGGCATGTTCGTCTTACCCAGCAGCACCGCGCCCGCGTCCCGGAGTTGCTCGACTGACGCCGCGTCCTCGTCCGCGACGAGACCGGCCAGGGCCGGGGATCCGGAAGCGACGGTCATTCCCGCCACCTTGTAACTGTCCTTCACAGTGAACGGGATGCCCTCGAGCCGCCCGGCCTCACCGGCCCGACGGCGCCGGTCGGATGCAGCGGCGTCCTCGAGGCAGTCGGGATTGAGTAAAGCGATAGCGTGGAGGCATTGACCGGTCCGGTCGTAATATGCGATCCGGTTGAGGTAGGCGCACACGAGATCGACGCTCGTCACGCGACCGGCGTCGAGCTCGTCGAGTAGTTCGCCGATGCTCATCTCCACGACGTCGATGCGTTTCACCACACTCTGCCTTTCTTATTGACTCTCACGATCGGGCGGAGGCGACGTCGCGAATCGCCGGTATCACCGATTCGCCGTACACGCGCAGTGTTTCTTCCTTGTTGTCGTGGTCGAGATATCCGGCGAACTGCGTGACGCCCAGTTCCGATAACTGACGGAGTTTCTCGATATGCTCCTCGTGGGTTCCGATGATGCAGAATCGCTCAACGATGTCGTCGGGCACGAAGTCGACGTGCGAGTTGCCGGACTTGCCGTGCTCGTTGTAGTCGTATCCGGTTCGACCATCGATGTATGCGGTCAGCGCCTTCGGCACATCACTCTCGGCACCGTACTTCGCGACGATGTCGGCGACGTGGTTGCCGACCATGCCGCCGAACCAGCGACACTGGTCAAGCGCGTGTGCCCTCGACTCAGGGGTTCCGTCGGTGACGTACATCGGTCCGGCGACACAGATCTTGACGTCGTCAGGATCACGACCAGAGGCTTCTGCGGCATCTCGGACGGTGCGAATCATCCACTTCGCGATGTCCACATCAGCGCATTGAAGGATATAGCCGTCGCCCACTTCGCCGGCTAGCTTGAGCGCCATCGGACCGTACGCGGCGACCCACACGTCGAGTTGGGAGCCTCGACTCCACGGGAATCGGATCTCGACGTCGTTGATCTCCACACTGCGCGAGTTCGCCAGTTCCCGGACGACGTGCACCGCAGACCGCAACGACTTCAGGGTCGTCGGCTTGTCGTTGGTGACCCGGACCGCGGAATCTCCGCGTCCAATGCCGCAGATAGTTCGATTACCGAAACACGCGTTCATCGTCGCGAACGTCGATGCCGTCACCGTCCAGTCACGCGTCGCGGGATTGGTGACCATCGTTCCGACGGTGATTCGATTGGTATTACTCAGTATCTGCGAATGCACCACGTACGGCTCGTGCCACAGCACATGTGAGTCATAGGTCCAAAAGTAGTCGAAACCGTGCTCCTCGGCCCGCTTCGCGAGACCGACGATGCGCGGCACGGGCGGATTCACCTGCACAACCACACCGAAGTCCATGTTCTTCCCTTTTCGCTATATCAGGTACTGGCTAAGGCCGCGCTTGACAAAGCGACCATGCGTCTTGTCGCCCACGTATGAGTTGTTGTCGACCAGAACCCGGCCGCGCGACATCGTCAAGTCCACGTGGCCGTCGACTTCGAAACCCTCCCAAGCCGAATAGTCCATGTTCATGTGATGGGTCTTCTTCAGTCCAATGGAGGTATGCCCGCTCGGGTCGTAGATCACGATGTCGGCGTCCGCACCGGGCTGGATGACACCCTTCTTGCCGTACATCCCGAACATGCGGGCCGGGGTCGTCGCGATCAGTTCCACCCACCGTGACAACGAGATGCGTCCTTGCACGACCCCCTGATAGAGCAGGTCGACTCGGTGCTCGATCGAACCCATGCCATTGGGTATGTCGCGAAAGTCGTTTCGACCCAGTTCTTTCTGATCGTTCATGCAGAACGGGCAATGATCGGTGGAGACCATCTGCAGGTCGTTGGTGCGCAGGCCCTTCCACATCGCATCCAGGTGGCCATCTTCCTTGGACCGCAGCGGGGTCGAGCACACCCACTTGGCGCCCTCGAACTCCCCCCATTTCTCAGAAACCGCACCCAACTGATCCTCCAGCGACAAATAGAGATACTGGGGGCACGTCTCGGCAAACACGTTCTTTCCGTTGTCGCGGGCGACGGCGACCTGGTCGAGAGCTTGCTTAGCGCTCAAATGCACGATGTAGAGCGGAACGTCAGTCACGTCCGCGAGCATGATCGCCCTGTGGGTCGCTTCCTCCTCCATCTGCCAGGCGCGTGCCACACCGTGGTGGTAAGGGGCGGTCTTTCCCTGCTCCACGAGTTGCTCGGCGAGCACATCGATGGCGATACCGTTCTCCGCGTGCATCATCGTCAATAACCCGAGGTCCCGCGCCTTGCTCATCGCGCGGACAATCTGGCCGTCGTCGGCATAGAACACCCCGGGATAGGCCATGAACATCTTGTACGAGGTGACGCCCTCATCGGCCAACCGCTCCATCGCACGCAGTGAGTTGGCGTCGACCCCACCGATGATCTGGTGGAAGCCGTAGTCCACGGCGCAGTTACCGGCGGCGAGTTCGTGCCAGTGCGCCAAGCTGTCCTCGACATGCTCCCCGGGCCGCTGGATGGCGAAGTCGACGATCGTCGTGGTGCCACCCCACGCGGCGGCGCGAGTCCCCGTCTCGAAGGTGTCGCTCGCCTCGGTACCGCCGAACGGCATCTGCATGTGGGTGTGCGCGTCCACCCCGCCCGGGATGACGTACTTGCCGGTGGCGTCGATCACACGGTCGACGCGCCCGGCGAGCTCATCGCCGAACGGCGTGGTACCGGGCTCGACCAGAGCTGCGATCGTCTCGCCGTCGATGAGCACGTCAACCAGCTGCCGTCCGGTGCTCGATACCACGGTGCCGCCGCTGATGAGGGTGGTGGCCATGGATTTGTCCTCCGTTCTTAATCGGGTCGAGTCGTGCCCGACCGGTGGTGGTGATCGTTATCCGGTCGTGAGCCCCGACCGCTGCTGATCGGCCGACTTCTCGGCGTGCTCGTCGGCCGACTCGGAACCGATCGTCGTCGACGTCTCGGACACGGCCGATCGAGATATCTCTGTCTCGTCGTGGCTTATGGCCGCCGGGCCCGGCTGCGGTTCGACTGTCTTGCGCCACGTCCCGATGATGCGCATGGCGTGGTATACGACGAGTGCGGAGAGAGCGCCGAGTGCGATACCGCCGAAGCTGAGATCGCCGATGGCCCAGGTGAAGTCGGCGATACCGACGACGAGTGCGATCGCCGCGGTGAACTGGTTGATGGGCTGCGAGAAGTCGACTCGGTTGAGGACCCAGATGTGGACGCCGAGGATGCCGACCAGTCCGTAGAGGGCGACGGTCGCGCCGCCGAGTACACCGGGCGGGATCGAGGCGATGGCGGCGCCAACCTTTGGACACAGGCCCAGCAGAACCGCAGCGAGGCCTGCCACCCAGTAAGCCGCGGTCGAATACACCTTGGTTGCCGCCATGACACCGATGTTCTCGGCGTAAGTCGTGGTGGCGGTACCGCCCCCGCTACCAGCAATCGTGGTGGCCAAACCGTCGGCGAACAGCGCACGGCCCATGTGCCGATCGTTGTTCGTACCGGTCATCGCGCTAATCGACTTGACGTGCCCGATGTTCTCCACCACCAGCACCAGCACAACTGGAATGAACATCGGCAACAGCGAGAAGTGGAACTCGGGGGTCGTGAAGTCGGGCAGCCCGAACCACGCGGCTTCGGCGATGGCCGAGGTATCCACCTCGCCACGGGCAAACGCCACGAAGTAGCCGATCACCACCGCGAGGAAGATGGCCAGTCTGCCCAGCAGACCACGAAACAGCACCAGTGACGCCACCAGCAGCACGAGCACGATAAAGGCGGTAAGTGGTGACTCCTCGAAGTTGTCCTTCGCCGTGGGCGCCAGGTTGAAGCCGACCAACGCCACGATGGCACCAGTGCACACGGGCGGCATCAGCTTCTCGATCCAGCCGATTCCGGCGAAGTTCACGATCGCACCCACGATCATGACGAGGACACCTACCATGACGATGCCTCCGAGCGCACCGGCCGGCCCGTTCGACGAGACCGCGGCAGTGACCGGCGCGATGACCGCGAAGCTCGAGCCGAGGTAGCTCGGCAGCTGGTTGCGGGTGATCAGCAGGAACAGAATGGTGCCGATGCCTGAGAACAACAGGGTGGTGGCCGGCGGGAATCCGGTGAGCACCGGAACGAGGAAGGTCGCACCGAACATCGCGACCACGTGCTGCAGGCCGATTCCGATCGTGCCGGGCCACGGCAGCCGCTGCTTTGGCGCCACCACTCCGTGCCCGTCGGTGGGCTGCCAACTGAACATTGCCATTGTCGTTGCTCCTTGTCCGGAGATGCCGGGACGGTGGTGACGCGCGAGCCGCCCGACGTCCTCGTCGGTGGTGATGTGGTGAGTGAAAAGAGCGCTCAGACGGCGCTGCGGTCGAGCTCGAGATGGTTGACGCGAAAGGCGTTGCCCTTCGGATCGAGAAGAACCGATTGCCAGGCGCCGTAATACGTACGTCCCGGCGGGGTGACGCATTGTGCGCCCGCAGCCATTGCTGCATCGGTCATGGTCTCGACCTGCGCCTCGCTCTCCACCTCGAAGGTGAGGAACTGCGTAGTTCCCGAGACACTCGCCGGCGGTTCGAGATTCAGCAACTCGTAGGCCTTCGGGGAACTGAAACCCAGGACGACGTCGCCGAGGCGCAACCCGCGGAAGTTGTCCGAGCGCAGTTCGGTGACCTCGTCGAGGTCGAGTAGGTCGGCGTAGAAGCCACTGAGTCCGACAATGTCGTCGGTGATGACACTGGCAAATGACATTCTGACTGAGGACATTTGTACCTTCGTTCGGCTTCGTTGTGTTCGGCGCTGTCGTGGTCGGGGCTCAGAGATCGAGCACCAGCCGGCCCCCGTAGGCGCGGCTGACGCATGGGATGAATCGCCTTCCCGCAGCCCTAGCACGCGGAGACAAGACGGTGTCGCGATGGTCGGGCGTGCCCGAGAGCAGGGTCTGTACGCAGGCCCCGCACTCTCCGCGCAGGCAATCCGAGTCGAGTCCCTGCCTGGCCTCGAACAGCACCGACAGGGCGGTGCGGTCGGCCGGCACGGTCAACACCTCACCACTGCGGCACAACTCGATCTCGAATGGCTCATCGTGCGGTGCCGCCATCAGCTCGCGAGCGAGATCGTCTTCTCGAACTTCTGCGTCAGATGGTCGCCCGACGTGATGGGCGCATAGCGCGGCTTCTCTCCGGCGGCAACACAACTGGGCAGGCATTCGATGATCGCGTCGTAGTTGGGCTGGTGAAAGAAGACCAAACTCATCCGGCGGGTGTTACCCGACACGTCGGGCTGCGGCGGCCGGACGCGGTGGCGAGTGGAGATCCACAGGTCGTTGGTCCACTGCGCCATGAGGTCGCCGATATTGACCACGAGTGCGCCCGGCATCACGGGTACGCGGACCCAATCGCCGTCCTGAGTGAAGACCTCGAGTCCGCCGGGTGCGTCCTCCTGCCGGACGATGGTCAGGCTGCCGTAGTCGGTGTGGGCACCTGCACGCATTTGACCAGGCAGCGGAGGTTCATCCATATGCGGGTAGTTGATGGCCCGCAGCATGCTGATGTCTCGATCGATGGTATCGGCGAAGTACTCTGGGTCGAGGCCGAGGCCGCGGGCGAAGGCGCTCATCAACCGGCGGGACAGGTCGTTCATCTCCCGGAAGTAGCGGGTCCAGACCTCCTCCATGCCGCTCGGACGCTCCGGCCAGGTGTTCGCCAGGAAGTGCGGTCCTGAACGCTCCGGGGAAAAGTACGGATCATCGCGATCGACGTCTATCGGGCCGGCGTCGAATTTCTCGTGCAGATCGCGCGGCTGCTCGATGTCCTCACTGTAGGAGAACGCCTGCTCGCCGACCGACGAATATCCGCGCACCGCTTCCGGACTGGGCTGCTGAACACGGCGCTTTTCTTCGTCCGCGAGCGCGAAGAACTCGTCTGACACGCGGTACATGTCGGCGATGACGTCGTCGGGCACACCGTGGTTCACGACCTGGAAGAAGCCGATCTCGCGTCCGGCGCGGTCGAAGGCCTGGCCGACCTCGTTCTTGGCGTCCTCGTCGCCGCCGATGAGAGCGGCCACGTCGATGGTGGGTACTACGGACACGGGATCTCCTCCTGCTGCGGGAACTGGCTTGGCCTGAACAATTCTGTCCGGCGATGCCGTTCAGCAGTAGGGCGGCAGAGCACCCATTGTCGACGCGATGAGTGTGCAGGCGCCACAGACGAAATACCGACGAAACGGTTCCGTATATCCAGGACACATCGTGACATCTGCGCGTAACGCCGGTCCTCAGCTATAGCCGCTGTGCATTCCCCCGAACGTCGTCTGTCGTACGTACTTCTCCACGAGGTGCTCGCCTGCGAGCAGATGCTGCGGGGCGGGCATCCTCTCGGCGGCGAACGGAGGCAGTTCGGTGATGGCCACATCGTGGTTGGGATGCTGGTAGTAGGCGAACGCCAGGCGTGATGTCTCAAACCCCACCGAACGCGACGGATTCGCCGTGCGGTGAACGGTCGCAGACCAGTGGTTGGCCGTCCACTCGGCCAGCAGGTCACCAACCAAGATGACGAGGTCATCCGGTGTCGTGGTGACGTCGAGCCACTCCCCTTCGCGGTCGAAAATCTGCAGTCCGCCGGCGGTCGACTCCGCACACACGATGGTGAATGCGCCATAGTCGGTGTGGGTACCGGCCCGGTGCTGGTAGGGAAGCGGGTCGGTCGCCTGCGGCGGGAAGTGCAGCGCCCGCAACATGCTCATCTCCTGATCGAACAACGGATCGAAGTGATCGCCGGGTAGACCGAATCCCTCGGCGGTCATCGACAGCAGACCGGTACCGATGCGCTGCATGTGCCGGTAGTAAGTCTCCCAGGCGGGTCGGAAGCCCTCTACTTCCGACGGCCACAGATTGGGGAACGCTAGGTCATGGGCGCCCGACTCGCCGATGACCGGGGTGTCGATGGGGCCAATGTCCATCTTTTCTTTGAGGTCTCCGTGAGATTCCTCGTCCAGCGAGTAGGCAATGCCCTCCGAGCCGAGGCCCGAGAATCCGCGTACCTGTTCCGGCGCCGGCTGGGCTACCGCCCGGTGCACCGAATCGGGTGCTTCGAAAAACTCGCGCGTGACGTCGAACAGCTCGGTGAGCTCGGACGACGGTATTCCGTGCGATCGCAGGTGCACGTAGCCGAGTGTCGACAGTGCGACATCGAGTAGCTCGAACTGACGGCGGCGGGCGTCGGGAGACGAACTACACACCGCGGCGAAGTCGATCGGCGGAAGGTAGACCATGCGACTACTATCCAACATACAGTCGCATTCCGCAGTAAACGAGGAGGTCGGCATGCCCTCCCGCCTGACGGGACCGGGGTCCGGGGAGGGTCCAGAACCGGCCACACCGCGGCGCGGCCGGTTGACCGTCTGCGAGCTCGCCGCCGCAGTCGGTGCATCGATCGTCACCGAGGCGGCCGACACCGACGCGCCGCTCGACCACGTCGTGGATGCCGGTACGACGGCCGAGTTGCAGTCCGGCGAGATGCCTCTGCGCGCCGAGGAGACGCGTGCCGCAACCGGGGTCGTAGTGCTGCGTTGGGATTCGGCACGGCCGGGCGGCCCACTCCCCGACCTGGCACCGATTCTCGCGGGCGCCTTCGGTGGCATCCGGCCGGCGGCCGTCGTCGTCACACCGGCGCGCACCGTGAACCCGCCGCGTGCTGTGATCGATCAGGCAGACCGGCTGGACATTGCGCTGCTCTGGGATCGGTCGGGCAACTGGCGGATGATCGAGCAGGTGCGGCGCGCCCTCGAGGTGGAGTCAGCCGATGTCCGAGAGTCGGGGTCCGATGAGTTTTCGGCGCGATTGCTCGCGGTCGCCGACGACCTGGTGGCGATCTGCAATGTGCTGGGGGAGGCGATCGGCGCCCGGGTCGAGCTGCGTTTGACCGGGGTGCGCAGCCGAGTCGGCCGCGCACCCCGGGCCATCTCAGTTGAGGTCAGTCGGCGTGCGGAACTGGTGATCGACCCGGAGCGGGAACTCGACGAGGCAGGCCTTCAGCTGGTCGAGACAGCTCGCCCATTGCTCGCGGTGCACGCCCGCGTCTCCGACGAGACGGATGACGAACGCCGGCTCGAGGCTTCGCGGACGCTGCGCGACATCCTCGGGGACGATCTGGCTCTTCGGGAGCAAGCCATCCGTCGCAGCAAACGGCTGAATCTGTTCGGGGACCAGTACATGCTGGCGATGGCCATCGAACTGTTCAACGTGCCGGTGGACCTCGCCGGACTCCGGCGCCTGCGTTCCGAGATCGCGCTGGTGGCAGCACGAATGGACCCGAACGCAGCGACCATGGTAAAGGACGGGCTGGGCGTCGTCCTAATCTCGGGACAGGTCGACTTGTCGGTATTCCTGCGCGATCTCTGCCGGACGGTCAAAGTGCCAATCGCCGTGGGAGCCGGCGACCCGGTGCCCTCACCACGCGGCTTCCCAGGCTCGTTCCGTCAGGCCCGGCGTGCGGTGGCAGTCGGCCGCCGTATCGGCGCCATCAACCGGCTGACTCGCCACTCAGAATTGGGAGTGCTAGCTCTGCTGTATCAACTGCCGGAGCACGCCCGCCGGGAGTTCGTGACGACCACGCTGGGTTCTATTGCGGACAGCACCGCGGGCGGCCAAGAGCAACGCCGAGTGCTTCGCGTACTGCAGGCCACCGACTGCAACGTCAGCGAATCCGCGCGCCGATTGTTCGTGCATCCGAACACGCTGCGCGCCAAGGTGTCGCGGATCGAGGACATCACCGGGCCTTTCCTCGCCGACCCCAAGAACCGGTTGACCGTGTTCACCGCTTTGATGATGTATGCGTTGGACAGCAACAGCGAGGAGTGAACGGTCAGGACGACGCCGTTTGGCGACTTTTCCGGTTCTGGAGTGCCATACCGGGGGTCGCCGGTGACGTGGTGAGGCGCAGATGAAGGGGGCCTGGGACGTGTGAAGATGCAGGTTCTCACGCCTCGCATCGAACGCCCCAGGACCCGCTTTGAACGCCACCGCCAGCCTGCTCGCCGACACCATCTGCCGCACCGCCGAGCTGGGGTGCCCGTCACAGACGCTGCTGTCGCCGGCGATCTGACGCACTTGCGAGCGGGGCGCTGTTTCATAGCGATCCCGGGTCGGAGTACGCCTCCGATGACTTCGTCACCTACTGCACCGAGCACGGGTTCGTGCAGTCGATGGGGCGCACCGGGGTGCTGGGACAACGCGGCCGCGGAGACGTTCTTCGCCACGCTGGAGAACGAGATGTACCACCAGAAGGTATTCTGCACCCGCGCCCGGGCCAGATTCGCCGTCGACGAGTACATCGAGGTCTTCTACAGCCGCCGCAGACCCCACTCCAGCGTCAGCCACCGGACCCCAGTCCGCGCATGGGCCGAAGCACACGAGCCCGCCCCCGACGACCTAGCCGGGGCGGCCTGACACGCTCCATCGCCAGAGGTGCGGGTCATGTCCTGCTCTTTTCATGTCATCTCTGTTGAGGCCCGGAACGGTGCCGGGCTGTTCGGGGTGCGGTGAGTGCGTGCGCTCCAGCGTCCGTCGCGGTGACCGACCTCGATTGGGTGGGCGAAGGTGTGGGTCACGTTGCAGCTGGTGAGTACCTCGGTGGCCGGCCCTGCCGCGACGGTGCGGCCGTCACTGATGAGCAGGGCGTGCGTGGTGGAGGCAGGGAGCTCTTCCAGGTGGTGGGTCACCAGCACGGAAGTCAGGTCGGGGCGGGCATGCGCGAGCATGTCAACGGTGTCCAGGAGCTGCTCGCGTGCCGCAACGTCCAGCCCCGTGGAGGGCTCGTCCAGGAGAAGCAGTTGCGGGTCGGGAGCCAGCGCGCGGGCGATGAGGGTGCGCCCCCGTTCGCCCTGGGAGAGCGTGGGCCACCGTTCCGAAGCCTTCCCGGACAGTCCGAGCAGGTCGATCAGTTCCCGTGCCCGTGCCAGGTCATCGGCTGTGGGGCGCCAGCGCATAGGAGTTTCGATCGTTCCTGTGATGCCGGTGAGCACGATGTCGGTGATGGTTAGCGGCGACCGGAGGGGGTGGCGCGGGTTGACGTGCCCGATGGTGCCAGCGGAGAGCTTGCAGCTCGACGCGGCCGAGCTGGTTACCCAGGACCCGCACGGTGCCGGACGTTGGAAAGGTGACCGCACCGCAGAAGGCGAGGATCGTGCTCTTGCCTGCCCCGTTTGGCCCGAGCATCACCCAGTGCTCGCCGCGTTCGACGGTGAAGGATATCCCGTGCAGGATTTCCTTGTCCTGGCGACGGAAAGTGACCCCTTCCAGTTCCAAAGCCGCGGTTGACGTGGCGGTGATGTGCAAAGGGAAACCTCTATCGACAGGTAGCAGCGGCCAGGGGTCAGCGCTCGGGTGCGCCGACGGCTTTCTTGACTGACTCGATCAACTCGTACGCGATTCCTGCGGCTGCATCTGACTGCCCGTTCTGGATCGCCTCGAACAGACGACGGTGTGCCTCTCCGACGCTGGGGTCCTCGGGTGGCACACTCAGCGGGTCACCGCGTCAGCCAGACGCTGCAACTGGTCGGA